>JAIRMP010000029.1 GCA_031258615.1 Spirochaetaceae bacterium
AGCGCTTTTGGAGCGTTTTAACAACGTGCGCTATGCAAAACATATCGGTAATGAAGTATCTCAAAGAATGTTTAGCTACCTTTTTTAGATTTAATTCATTCCCGGATTACATAAATCTAGCCGAATCGCCGTGAACGGTTACAGAATTTTTTTCGTACTAAACTGTCAAAACGAGATAGAAACGAGATCGGTGCTGATATTTCAGTAGTACAACAGCAATTTCCTATAGGCCTGCCTCGCGTGAGGAAAATAGGCGATAATTTATGGGAGATTCGTAGTGTCATGTAAATATTGAAATAGTGGATGATATATTCTATAATGGGGCATAGGAACCAAATGGGAGGGAAGCTATGCCTGCAAAAAAATACAAAGTTACTTTAACAGACGATGAAAAAAAATTATTAGGTGACATTATAAATGAGCCTCCCCGCCGCAAGCGCTAAACTTGACCCATAAATTTTGAACCCATCCCTGTTTTGCACAGACTTTCCCTACGGCTTGTTCATGGTTTGAGGCAAAATAGTATCCGGTACGCAAAGTGGTGGAGGAAACGAAGTTTCCACGAGGACGGAGTCTCAAATAATGGGCAGCCTCCTACTCGATCAGCCGTGTCATTTTTCCAGCAAATACAGGTATTCCTTTACATGGATGTCACGGTTCGACAGATCGCGGCACCCGCGGAATGTATTGTACGTTGTTTCCAGCACCTCAAGCCTGCCGATTTTTTTCAACATACCCTTCATTTCATCAGGAGAGATGAACCCTTCAGAATTAAATGATATAAGCACATACTTTGCTTTTATGCCAGCCGCCAGTTCCTCAAGCGCTTGGCAGGCAAACCGTTTTTTGTTGTACGCGGAACGATTCCAATTGCCGGGGATGCCTGAAACCCTGCTTAAATTTTCAGGAAATTTGTTTTCCAGTATCAGGTTAAGCATAAAGTAGTTTGACCCGTAAGGATGCTGGTTGTACGGCGGGTCCAAATACGCCAAATCCACCTCCGGCGCTTCCCTCGCCACCACATTCGCGTCGCCGTTATAAACTACGCTTTCACAGGCAAAATTACTAAAAACGGGAAACGGCAAAACAATATCGCCTTTGATACGCGGCAGAGCGTCGCTGTTGCTGCCGCCAAACTGCCCAATCCCGGTATCCCTGTTTTTATAAAACCCCTTAAACACGCCTGCGGTGTTTGAATGAACAGAGCTTTCCGCGATAAGCGGCGCAAGAAAATACTTTTTATACTCATCGTCAATGGTTTCAATTAAATTCCGCATCGTATCAATATACATGGCATTCCGCCTGGTATAAAAAACACGTTCGCCCGATTTTATATTACTGTCATCTTCCGGGGAATACAATTTTGTAACGATTCCCGCTTTTAACGTTTCGTTTGTTACCGTATTTACAAGCTCATCGTATATGTTTTTTAACAGGGGCATGTCCAGATCGCTTTTATTCGATAAATAACATTCGTTTGTAATTCTTGAGTAATTTTCCAGATCATTGACCAGCAGTAATTCAGAAAATTGCTTAAAGCGCCTTGCGACGATGCCCGATCCGCTGAAAACATCAAACATTCTTAACTTGCGCTTGCTAAGGCGCTTCTGAACGATTCGTATTCCCCCGGCAATAAACTTTAAGAGTGAACGTTTATTCCCAATATAGGTAATTATTTGGCTTGTAAGGTAGTTTTCATCCTCACGCGATTCCGGCGAATCAAAATTCGCTGTTTTTTGACAACGCCTTTTTGCCGTTCGCTTTGGCGTATGCATTTGTATCAAAAAACGCGCCTGCCCGTTCTTAAAGTATAAGGATGTCCCGGAAACCCACTGCCCGGAGTGCACCTAAAAACGCTCAATACGTTTTTCAGAACGCCCATCGGGCGACGCCCGCCGGGCAGAGGTATTCTTTGCCGGCGTTACTGTTTCGCGATTTCCGTAATGCCTGTTACAAGACTTCCCAGGTTTTGAATATCGGACGGAATTATTATTTTTGTGGACTTCCCGTCCGCTGCCCTTTCAAACGCCTCAAAACTTTTTAGTTTTACCGCGCCCTTTTTGCCGATAACATTTGTTATCATCTCCAAGCCGTCGGCGGTAGCCTTCTGGACAGTCATAATCGCCTGCGCCTCGCCTTCGGCCTCCTGGATCAAAACCTGTTTTCTCGCTTCGGCCTGAAGGATAAGCGACTGTTTTTCGGCCTCCGCCTGGAGTATGGCGGACTGTTTTTCGCCTTCCGCCCTAAGAATCGCCGATTGTTTCTCGCCCTCGGCGGTAAGAATCGCGGCGCGGCGTTCCCGCTCGGCGCGCATCTGCTTTTCCATCGCGTCCTTTATCGAGGCGGGCGGGTCGATATTCTTTACTTCTACGCGGTTTATCTTGATGCCCCAGGGATCGGTCGCGTCATCGAGTATGCTTCTGAGTTTGCTGTTAATCGTATCGCGGCTGGTGAGCGTTTCGTCCAGTTCAAGCTCGCCTATAACCTGCCTCAAAGTGGTGGTTGTCAGCTTATCAATAGCCATCTTGGGATTATCCACGCCGTAAGTGTAAAGTTTCGGGTCGGATATTTGGTAGAACACCACGCTGTCAACCAGCATCGTTACGTTATCCTTCGTTATAACGGGCTGCGGCGCGTAATCGAACAGCGATTCTTTCAGGGATACCCTTTTCGCGATACGGTCGACAAGCGGTATTATAAAATGAAAACCGGTATCCAACGCGCAGTTATACGCGCCGAATCTTTCGACAACCCACGCCTGCGACTGCGGCACTATTTTTATGCCGGAAATTATCACAATCAGCGCGAAAACAACCAAAGCAACAATGACATAATACATATTAAACTCCTTAAAACTAAACAGCTTCCTGAAAATAAATTCAAATATTAAAACAGGAATTTTAAAATACACTATTTTTCCCTTACTACCGCTTTAACGCCTTCGATTTTGACTATAGTACATTCAGCGCCCGCCTCAATTTCCCCGTTATTTTCGGATATTGCCGTCCAAATCTGTCCGTTAATTTTTATCTCGCCCCTTTCAAACGGCAATATATCCTTTGTTACAACGGCGTCCCTGCCCACGATGTCATTTACGTTGGTTTTCTCTCTGCCCACGCGCAGTTTTTTCACGGCGACAGGGCGCGTAAAAAAAAGCAAAACTACCGCGATGGCCAAAAATATTCCTGTATGCAGCCTGAAACGTACATAGTCCGGTAAAGACTCCGTCAGACCCGATACGAACACCATAACAAGAGCCGATATTGCAAACCATGCCGTTACAAGGTTGAACGCGCATACCACTTCGATCAGCGTAAAGAAAACCGCGAGGCAGAGCCAGAACCACGGTGAAAATATAAACATATAAATATCCATGCCTTCTCCCCGTACAATCAATGGACTTGTTCGAGAACCTTATGGTTCTCTCCCAAGTCTTGCAAAATGCAAGGCATTTTGCTGTTTTTAAGCGGAAGTTGTTCAAAAACTGAAGTTTTTGAACAACTCTAATAAATAAAAGGGGGAAGCCGCGGCAGCTTCGCTGCCGGCCCCCAACTACAACCCTTCAACAAAGGCAGTAGTTTGCGATAAGCAAGCCGCTTCGCGGCTGGCCTGCCTGCCTGCGGCGCAGGCGGGCGGCGCAAACTCCTATGGCAAACGCTCCGTGGTTGCCACGCGCAGCAGAGCCTCGATCTGGGCGCCGGCTATTTCGGGAGAGGCCCGTCCGCCGGTGGCGGCAAGCGTCTTGCCCACCAGGTATGCGGAGAGCGACTTCACTTTCTTTTGGTTGCCCGCCTCAAGCGCGGCGCGGGCGCTGGAAACCGTCTCAGCCTCCGCCTGCCAGACCTGCTCCACCGCGCGGGAAATAAGGTCCGGATCGTTTATCTGCTCCCAGCCGCGCTCTTTTACAAGCGCCGCCGGGTCCTTGTCCTCCGCGAAAACCGCTTCCAGAGCCTGTTTCGCGTTCTTGTTCGAGATTTTTCCGCGGGCAACAAGCGCGGTAAGCTCCGCGAGGCGGCGCGGCGTCAGCCTTACCCCGCCAATCCGGGCCGGCTCTATCTTTTCGCGGCTTAAAATGTGCTTTACCTCGGTCAAAAGCCTGTTAGCGACTCGGAGCGCGGCATCCTTTTGCTCCAAACCGAGCTTTGCGGCCTGTCCAACCGCGCTTTCGTAGTAATCGGCGAGCGCCTTTTCCTCGCAGATCAGGAACGCCTGCTCCTCGTTAAGGCCGTAATCCGCCATGACGCGCCTGGCGCGGGGCAGCGGAAGCTCCACAAGCCCGGCATCCACCGACTCGAGGAAGGCCGCGTCCGGCGTAAAGACCGGCAAATCGGGCTCCGGGAAGTAGCGGTAGTCCTGGGCGTTCTCTTTTGTACGCATAGGTGAGGTCTCATCGCGGTTTTCGTTCCATAGGCGCGTTTCCTGGACTATCGCCCTTCCCGCGTCCAGCATCGCGGACTGGCGCTTTATCTCGTAGTTAAGGCCAAGCCTTATGAAGCGGGACGAGTTCAGGTTCTTGATCTCGACCTTCTTGCCCAGCCCCTGCCCGGCAAGGTTGAGCGACACATTGGCGTCGGCGCGGAGGGAGCCTTCCTCCATGTTGCCGTCGCAGACCCCGAGGTAACGGACGGCGCGGCGCAGTTGCTGGACAAAAAGCTCCGCTTCCTCCCCCGATTCCATGTCCGGTTCGGTAACAATTTCCAGCAGCGACACGCCGGCGCGGTTGTAGTCCAGGAGGGAGACCGCCCCCGTGTGAATCATCTTCCCCGCGTCCTCCTCAAGATGACATTCGCGGATGCGCACACGCTTTCTGACCCCGCCGCCCTCAATTTCTACAAAACCTTCCTGCCCCAAAGGCGAGGCAAACTGGGAAATCTGGTAATTCTTGGGCATATCGGGGTAGAAGTACTGCTTGCGCTCGAACCATGTCCGCTCAGGAATGCGGCAGTGGAGCGCGCGCGCCACGAGGCAGCCCATACGCATGGCCTCAATGTTGAGGGACGGCATCACGCCGGGATAACCCATGCAGACGGGGCAGACATTGGTGTTCGGCTCGTCTCCAAACGCGGAACGACAGCCGCAAAAGACCTTGGTTTTCGTTAAAAGATGGATGTGGACTTCCAGCCCTATGAATGTTTGATACATTTTTTCTCTCCGCTCATATAACCTATCAGTATGACCCCCCCCCCCCCCCATAAAAAAATTACAGCGTCCGCGGATTATGCGTGTAAACCTTCCGCTGTTCGTTCTTTTCGCTCCGCTTTATGCCCTTTATATACCGCGACAAGCCCAATCAAAAAAAGCGGAACAGCCATAATGCCAAAAACGATAAAGAATTCCATAACATTACTCCTCGCTAATTGAGATAAGCCAAATCCCGGCCGCAAACGCAATCATTGTAAGACCAGTCCGAATACAAAGGTCTGAAACGGATTTATTCCACCTTTCAGGATAGAACCCAACATCAGGCTTCCAAATGCTGGCTTTCATAAATCTACGAACACGTTCCCAATGGTTTTTGATAAACGCCGCCATTTTTTGCCGCTCATAAGAAAGTATATCTCCCTGTTCAAAAGATACAAGCGGAATTTTTCCGGCTGTTGGCGCAACCCATAGCCCCTACTTCCAGAAAGCCTTGTACCCCGGCGGGTGGGGGAACGGGTGGGCCGCCTCGTACCTTTCAGCGATGGAAAACAGCGTTTCCTCGCCGAATGGCCGCCCCAGAAGCTGAACGCCAACCGGCAGGCCGCCTTCGGCGGACACGGGGAACGCGAGCGCTGGAAGCCCGGCAAGGTTCGCGCAGCAGGTGTACAGGTCGGCGGCTTTTTGGGCAAAAGGAGAGAGGCCCATCCCGCCCCGGCCAAAGGCCCGCGTCGGGAAGACAGGCATCAGGATTGCCGCGCAGCCCGCGCCGCTGCCGCCGTTACCGGCGGCGCCGTTACCGGCGTTGTCAAACGGGCCGAGGTACTTTTCGAAGCTGCGCCTTATGCCGGCGCGTATCCGCTGGGCCCTAAGGTAGTACCTGTCCTGAAAACCTGAACGGAGCACGAATGTCCCCAGCAGGATGCGGAGCTTTACCTCGCTTCCAAAGCCGGAGTCGCGGGACTTATCGACAAGCTCGTCCGGGTTCTCCGCCCAGTCCGGCCTTTTCCCGTAACGGATGCCGTCGAAGCGGGCCAGATTCGCGCTTGCCTCCGCCGTCGCTATCGTGTAGTAGGCGGGAACCCCGTACTTGAGGCTCGTTATCTCCACCTCGACAAGTTCATAGCCCAGTTTCTTCAAGTTTTCTTTCGCCAGATCGAAGGCGTCTTCCACCTCCCGCTCCAGAACCGCCGCCTTAGCCACCTCGTCAGGAAAATCGTCCGCTATCGCGCGTGCGATAGCGGCGGGCGACAGCACGCCGATCACCCTTTCAGGCGGCGCGTTGCCAGGCGGCGCGTTACGGCTCGTCTGGTCAAGCGGGTCGGCGCCCTTCACGCAGTTGAACACGCTGCGGGTCATCGCCACGCTGCCTGCAAGCACGCCGACCGTGTCCAGGCTTGAGGCGTAGGCGACAAGGCCGTAGCGGGAAACCGCGCCCCAGGTGGGCTTTAGGCCGGCGACGCCGCAAAACGAGGCGGGCTGCCGTATAGAGCCCCCCGTGTCCGATCCGAGCGCGAACGGCACAAGCCCCGCCGCCACCGCCGCCGCGGAACCTCCCGACGAGCCGCCGGGGACGCGCCCGGCGTCCCACGGGTTGTTCGTGCGCTTTATCCCGGAATTGTCGGTGGAAGAACCCATGCCAAACTCATCGAGGTTGGTCTTGCCTATCACGGCGGCGCCTGACTCCTCCAGCTTGCGCACGGCGGTCGCCGTGTACGGCGCTTTCAGTTCCGCAAGCAGTTTGGAGCCGCAGCTCAGCGAAAATCCTTTTACCGCGATGTTGTCCTTGACGGCAAACGGCAGACCTGACAGCGGAGAGGCGGCGTCCGCCCTTAAAACCGCCTTATCCGGCGCAAACTCGATGAACGCGCCCGTTTTGTCTTCCCATTCTTTGAAGTACTGTTCGTAGCCTTCCGGCAGGGTCATATTTTCCTCGATACTATTAACATTATTTATGAAAGTCTTATAAAACATTAGGTACAACGATAAAACAGCTGTCCCTCTCGCCGGAGTTATCCAGCATAGCTTCGGTTAAGCCGTCCGTCACACCGGGCAGCGCCGCGTCCGGCCTAAAGTGGGCTGCGTCCACGCTGTCTCCCGCAAAAGAAAGCCCCTGAATCGGGCCGCCAAACGCCTTTTCATCGTTATCCGCCGCCTGCATCGCGGCAAAGTAGGAAAGCATATCCCGAAAAGCGGGCAGAGCCGCCTCCAGTTCCGCGTCGCCTATGTTAAGATGAGCCAGCGACGCCGTTATCCGCAAATCCTCAACGGGTATTTCCGCGGACGCTTCCAGCGCCGACACAACCGGAGCGCCCGCACCATCATTTTCCATTTGTAAATGATGCCATTTTTCAGGGCTTTGCGTCTAGCGTACGGCGTACACATCAGCAATTTTACTTTTTGATTTGGACATTCCCGTCATTGCGCGGGTGGAGTGGGTGCGAGAAGGGACTGACGAACTGGATTGCTTCGCACCCGGCGGGCGCTCACAAGCCGCCTGGCGGCTTGCCGCTGTGAGTCGCGCCAGTGGCGCGGCGCACACGCGGGTCGAGGGTGCGCCGGCAGGCGGGCTGGATTGCTTCGCACCACAGCAACGGTAGGAGTTTGCGGTAAGCCAGCCGCTAGACTGGCGCCGCAAACTCCTATGGCAAGCGCTTCGCGCTTGCCACGCAATGACGGCAGGCAGCCTGCCGCTTGTAAAACAAGAAAACCCCCTCATAAATCTATATACAAATGTCATTTTTTTACAAAAAATTTTCAAAAATTCAAGCAAAATGCTATCTGCCGTCTATATATAATATGTATGGAGACATTGATGAAAAATGCAAATAAAACCGAAACCCAAGCCGCCCGCGGCTTGGGGCGTAGACTCAGCCTGTGGCATACCGCCTTCGTGGAGGCGATGCACAGGGAACTCAAACTCTGGGAAAAACACCTTAGCTTCGAGGCCGAACACCTGCTGAACGCGGCGCCGCTCGCTATGGACTTACTCATTATCAAAAAAGACCCAGCCCTCGTGATCGACAACAAAATCGCCGCAATATTCAAATCGTACAACATCATCGAGTACAAAAGCCCGCGGGATAACGTTTCGATCTTCGACTTCAACAAGGTTTGCGGCTATGCGTACATTTATTCCGCCATAAATAAAGTGCCGCTCGAGGAGATTACGGTAACGTTCATAGCGGACCCGTACCCGCGCAAGCTGTTCGCTTCCCTTCGCAGGCTGGGGTGCGCGGTTAAGGAAACATGGGCTGGCATTTACA
>JAIRMP010000061.1 GCA_031258615.1 Spirochaetaceae bacterium
GCTCTGAGGCTCAGCATATAGCGGAACCATAGGTTCCGATGGCGTTAGTTTCATCCCATCTCATACCGGCCTGTTTGCACCGCCTTTGTACCACGACCTTGTTTCCACTTTCTATCGGACCGCTTCCCACATAATACCCCTGCTTCCTATACTCCCCGTAATCTATTTTTTAACGGTTATTATTCACATACCCGTAGAGGTTTGGCGCTCCTGTCGGCAGACTTCGCCCTTTATACTCCAGAAGACGTTCCAACAGTTCCTCTGTTTTGCTTTCCTTCGCCAGACCCATTATCTCTTTTGCCCACGGCTCATACCGCGCGGCATCCCCGTTAAGGAACCGCCAAAAAAATAACCGCCAAAAAAATACATATATAATCGTTTGCATTATGCTAGAAGCATGAGTGCAAGAGAGAATATAATGAGCCGCTTGCGGCGGTGTATCACCCGTAGAGCGGCGGGGAGGCTCGATCGGTTGCGGAAATTGGATCAAGCGCTTTGCGCTTGATCTCCGGAGTTTCGCGCAAGCCGTAGGCTTGCTTTTGCGAAACTCCAAACTCAACGCGTAGCGTTGAGTCGTTTACTACCAATTTTTGTGAGTGCTACTGATTCTAACCGCCGCAAGCGGCGGGGTATTAAACCCCAAGGCAGAATAAAAAGATGCGGCGACTTTTCCTTAAGCGCCTCATAAAGAAGGTAAAGATGTTCAAGCCGCTCGCTTAAAACAAGACATTCCCGGCCGGCTGCGTATGCCGCCGCTATATCCTTGATGATGAGGCCGTTACGCCTCTCGTCCGTACAGAGCCGCTGAAAAATATCTTGAATGGCGGGAGGCGCGCCGGTGGAGGTTTCAGGAATAGAAAAACCAGTCATTCTGGGGATGACCTTTTGGCTAAACAACACAGCGTCTCTTTTTTGCGTGTGTGAGAACCGTACATCTCCCAGATTCATCAGGACGATTGGATGCTGCCCGTCTTTGCGGACAACGGTGGCGGAGAGTCCCAGGCGGTAATAGGCGGGACATTTTCTAATAATCCGCTCAAAGGAAGACGCTGAAATGTGATGACATTCATCGACAATGATCTGTCCATACTCCCGAATCCAATCGGCCACCGTCTCTTTCTTGACGATACTCTGCATTATCGCTATGTCAATAATGCCGGTGCGTTTCTTTTTACTCCCGCTAAAACAGCCGATTTCGCTTTTGGGAATATCAAGGAACTGATTGATCCGCTCAACCCACTGGTCCAATAGTTGCTTCCGATGCACCAGAATGAGGGTATTGGTTTTTCGCCGCGCCATAATCCAAAGGGCAGCTATAGTTTTCCCAAACGCGGTGGACGCTGAGAGGATGCCTGCCGCGTGGGGCAGCATCTTTTCAACCGCTTCCTGCTGATCCTCCCGCAGCTCGCCGTGAAATTCAAATGCCGCCTGAGTCCCATGGTTTTGCCTGTCCTGAATTTCAGGCTTGATGTGATAGTGACCGAGTATTTCCCGCAATCCGTCAAGGCAGCCAACAGGCAGGGCGATATATTCGGGAAAGTACTCATAGCAGCAGAGGATGCGGGGCTTGTTCCAGGTGGGGAGCCGCATTTTTTGTGCCCGGTAGAATTCGGGATTTAAAAAACAGGCAAGACGGAGAATCCGGTTTCGCAGTACCGGGGGGAGCCCCTTATGGTTGATGTATACCTGATCCGCTACTACAATTTCTACCGTTTGCGGCAGGGGTTCCGTTATCACCGGCAGTATGTCAGTTTTCCGCTGCCAGGGTTTTTCTTCTTCGGTTTCAACCGGATCGAAGGCCACAGGCAATACTTCGTTCCTGGCAACGGCAGTTTGAATGAGCCTGTCCAGCGTGTTTTCATCAAGCCGTTTTATGGTAGAGAGAAACGCCCATTGGTCAGGCCAGGGGATAAGATTATCATCAAGGAAGACGCTGTGGTTTTTCTCCCTCGCCGCTTTCTGGAGCGGCAGAGCGATGAGGTTGCCGAAACCGCCCTTGGGCAGCGTGTCCTGATTAGGGAAGAAGCGGTCGAACGAATCCATGCCTATTTCCGGCCTCCGGTCCAGGGTCCGGGTCATCAGGCACGAACCGAGTTTCCGGGCCTTTACCGCCGGAATCGGCTGTTCAAAGAATATCCACACATGGGCGCCGTTGCCGGAGCGGGACCGTTCCGGAGCGGCGGGGACCCCTTCAAGGCGGCAGGTACCCAGAAAGGCTTTCGCATCCTCCTGCCAGGTTTTCTTGTCGAAGTCGATTGCCAGAAACCAGCAGGTTTCATTTTGCAACAGCGGGTAGACGCCCATCACAAAGGATGCCGGGGAAGTCCATTCATTTTTCGCCGGGATGAACCCTGCCAGATGATTTCTGATCACCTCGTCGGTAACCGGCTCAAAGGCCCGCCGGGAACAGGAGCCGCAGTTTGTCTTTGGCTTTTCACAAACGCCCCGGACCCATTCGTTCCGGCAGGCTGGTTGATAGCCGGACTTCCCGGTTTTCTTGCTTTCAAAACGCCTGGCGTATAGATCATCCCTGCCTTTGAACAGAGACCGGAACAGGGCAACTTTGACTTCCGGCGGAGAATTGTTGTTTACCTCCGGCACATTCGGCTTAAAATGAGATACAGGCTGTTGAATGTCATCTTCGGTGTGAGCTGATTCATTGGGATCAAGGCGCGGCGGGACGGCTGCCTTTGGAGAAGCCGCCTGTGCCGCTTCCAGTTGCCGTTTTTTACCGGCAAGGAGATTTTCAATAGCGGCGATTTCATCTTGAAGCCGGATAATAGCCGCTTCATCCATGATTTAGTATGGCATGGGCGGAAGGGGGTGTCAAATTGACTTGCCGTCATTCAGCACAATTCAGCACATGGACAATTACAATTAAAACAGTAATTTTTATTTTGCATTTTCATTCGCCTCAAATATTCTAAATACATTTTTATCAGTATCCAAAAAATAACCCACCCAACACCTGCCCGGTATCGCTGTTTTTGGAACGGCAACTATGCCCCCATTGGCTATAATTGTTTTTTCCGTCTCGTCAAAATTCAAAACCTCTATTGAACAAGTAAAGGCATTTGCTCCACTCATTGGTACTATATCAGCAGGCCGTTCCAATAAACCCCCTTGAATACCATCTGTCTCTATCCTGTAATACTTGATAGGCATTGAATCGTCTTTGGTAATTTTCCATCCAAAAACAGTACGGTAAAAGTTTGTTTCCCGTTCCGGATTTGAAGAATGAATTTCAAAATATGCAATAGTGTTCATTATAATTTCTCCTAAATTTTAACAAAACATTTAAGCCTTCGGCGTTTCTGCCGGCACTTCAAAGCTATAGTAATTCTGCTTTACAATACCGAGAACATCTGCTATACTATGATGTATGGCATACGATACGAAATTCAGAAAGCGTGTAATTGAATATAAAGACTCAGGGCATACATTTAAGGAAGTGTATGAAGCATTTAGGATTG
>JAIRMP010000062.1 GCA_031258615.1 Spirochaetaceae bacterium
GCTTGCATAGGAGTTTGCGCCGCCCGCCTAGCGGCTGGCTTACCGCAAACTCCAGGCCGAAGCGCGTAACCTTTTTCTTTCACGCTCAGCGGATGACAAGGACAACGGCTCAACGCTGTGCGTTGAGCTCCGGAGTTTGCGGCGCGCTACGCGCTTGTCTCCGCAAACTCCAGGCCGAAGCGCGTAACCTTTTTCTTTCACGCTCAGCGGATGACAAGGACAACGGCTCAACGCTGCGCGTTGAGCTCCGGAGTTTGCGGCGCGCTACGCGCTTGTCTCCGCAAACTCCAGGCCGAAGCGCGTAACCTTTTTCTTTCACGCTCAGCGAATATCAAGGACAATGACTCAGCTACTGGCGTATGTTTGGTGCAGGCTGGCCTGCTGCAGGCTGGCCTGCTGCAGGCTGGCCTGCGTAAAATCAATGCAGGCTATCAAGTTCTTGCAGGCATCCTCGGTGAGGAGGCCGTGCCCGTCAGGGTTTTCAGACTGCGGCTCGGGACGGGACGCGGGGCGCAGAAAGCCCGCTATGGCCTTCACTTCGCTTTTCAGCAGCGCGGTTTTTACCGCGTTGAGCCTTTGCAGCGCCGCTTCCCGCGTTTCCCGCGCCGTTGAGTGTTCAAGCAGGGCTATGTCCGTCAGGGCTGACCGCGCCGCGTTCAGCGCCGCCGCAAGCCCCTCGTTAAGGGCATCCGTAGCCGCCTTGTAACGCCCGGCCCGCGCCGCGCGTTCCGTTTCGTCATTCCACTTCTCAAAGATTTCGCTAAAAACCTGTTCCACACGGCGCGTGATACAGTCGCGGCAGGGCGGAAGGGCCAATACCTCCTCGATACAGGCCGTCTTCATCCCGTTTATGGCCAGACCCCTGCCCGAAAGCCGGAAGCTGGCCGGGCACCCGGGCGATCTAAGCCGGTTTTCAAACCACGAGGCGTACAGGGCGAGGCGTTTATCCGTTAAGACGGGAGACCCGTCCGCTGCCTCGGCGAAGAACGGCGCTCCGTCCAGCAGGGCGCGGAATGACAGGGTTTCGGCAGGCAGGAAGCGCGTCGCGGCGGCAAGAGAGCGTTCCTCGAAAAGGGCGCCCCTGTAGTGTGTGGCGAAGCGGGGAAAGGCAAGGTCCAGCCCCGCGATGAAGACGGGCCGGGCCGCGCCGGGGGGGGCAAGGGACGCGGCGAAGTCCCAGGCGGAGCTGGCAACGGAGCCGCCTGAGCCCAGCCGTCCCTTCAAATCCACCCTCCTCTCGACAAAACCTGAGATCGGGTAGATGGCGCCGCAGAGGAATGTGGGCCGCCCCGCGCCTGCCGCGCCCAGCCTGTCACGGAGTACGGTGGGGTAGCAGGCCGCCTCCGCCACCAGCGCGCTTTTTTCAGCCCTACAGCGGTCCAGGTGGCGCGTGTTCCAGTACTGGGGGTCAACGGAAACAACGAAATCGGGCTTGACGCCTTCCCGCGTCAAGAAACGGAGCGCGGTATCCACCGCGACAACGACGCAACGTTCGGCAAGGGACGCGACAGTTCCGGCGAGATCGTCCAGCGTGGGGCCCCCCGCCAGCAGCAGCACGGGAAAGTCAAAACGCCCCGCCAAAAGCCCGATGCCGGGCAGGTCGCGTATGGCCGGAAGGTTGGCCGCCTGGTTCCTTACCCAGCGTTTACCAAAACGACGCAGCGTCGCCTCGTTTACGGCATCCTTGGTCCGCCAGTTTTCGATGTGCCGTTCCAGTTCGCGGTAAAACGGGGCGTCCGCGGCGGTCAGCGCCGGATTCCGCACAACGGACAATTCCTTTGGGGCTATGCGGAGCGCGCCTGTAACCGCGCCGGGCTCGTCCCCCAGCACAAACACGAGGCGGCTGCCGAGGATGCCGGTCAGATCGCGGGTTTCAAACGCCGCGCGCAGCACATCAGCCCGTTTTTCCACCGCTATGACTAGCGGCGGGGGGTCGAGCTCCGCCGCCGCCTCCGCGGCATACCCCAGCCCGAAGCCCAGCAGCAGGAAGGCGCGGTTTTGACGGCGCGTTCCATCGCCGCCGCCGTCCGCTGCCAAAACGAGCCGCGCCGCCTCCCGCGCCGGATCCCGCGTCGAATGAATATAGCGCCCGCCAAGCCGCGCCGTAGGTTCGCCGGAGGCGGCCTCCTCCAAAACAAGGTCAGGCCCGGCCTCCACCCCCTCAATCTTTTGCTCAATGCCGGGAAAAAAGCGCCGCGCCGCCGCCATATTCTTCTCGTACCTGTCAACCTTTTCCATCCGCCCGATAGTATAGAACAGGCAGGCGCTGTAGTGAAGGTAAGCGTCCAGCGCTAAAGCTAAGCGCGATAAAAATACATCCTCATGGCCGCCCCCGCCTACCGTCATTTCCAGGCGGAGACAACCGCGCAGCGGTTGCCGCGCTCGCAATGACGAGTGGGCGGGTGGCCATTTCCAGGCGCGCAGCAAAGCGCCGTCATTTCCAGGCGGCGCAAGCCGGAGGCTTGCCGCCGCCCCGCACCTCCTATTGAAAAATCCCTTTCAAGGTGTATACTCAATCATAAGGAGCCCCAATGAACACCATTTACCTGGACGAAACCGACGATCCCGTCAATATCTGCTACGATAACGTCTTCAAGGCGGTTTTTACCCGGGGAACCCCCGAATCCCAGGCCGCGCTCTCCGGGCTTGTCTCCGCGATCACCGGCCGCAGCCTTTCCGTCCTTTCTATAACTGCCAACGAACCGCCCGTATACAACATCAGGGACCGCCAGATACGTTTCGACATCCCCTGCAAGGCCGTGAACGGCGAGCTGGTCAACATTGAGATGTCCCTGAACCCTGACACCTTCGAGCTGGTCAGGCTGGAGAAGTATTCTTGCGGGCGGGCTTTACGGGAGATACTGGAGTTTGCGGAGAAAGCGCGTAGCGCTTGCGTAGCAAACTCCCAAGCTCAACGCGTAGCGTTGAGCCGCCTATCAGATAGCGATCCTGGCTAAGGGGCGTTTTTTTGCGGACGATTCATTTTTCCACAAGTTTGAGTACTACGACTCTGACCGGGGTATCGCTCTTGGAGGACGGAGCCGGATCATCACTGTGGAGTTGTCGAAGGCCGATAGGTCTGTGGAGAAGCCTGTAGGGGAAATGGGGGGAGCTGAGATGTGGGCTGTGTACTTCCGGTACCTGACTGACCGGAGCAAGCGCGCGAAGATCAATGAGGTGATAGCGCGAGAGGAGGGAATAGCGATGGCGAGTAAAGTCTTGATAACGATAAGCAAAGACGAGGTGGAGCGTGCCAGGCTGATGAGCGAATACAAGTACGAACTGGACAACCAGAGCAAGATGGTACAGGCAAAACGTGACGGAGTGGACGAGGGCCGCAAGCAAAGAGGTATAGAAATCGCTGGAAATTTCAAGAAACTTGGCATACCGGTCACGCAAATAGCTCATGCGACCGGACTTTCCATTGAGGACATAGCAAAACTGTGATGGATGACGCAATACAGGCGGCTTCCTCGACAAAAACTACCCGCCGCAAAAAAGCCGCCGCCCCCGCCTACCGTCATTTCCAGGCGGAGACAACCGCGCAGCGGTTGTCCAGCGGCTTGACAAAAAAATTCGCCTCCAGCCTGAAATCCGCAAAAACAAAACACCGCAAAAACAACACCGCAAAAACAACACCGCAAAAACAAAACACTTGACAAAAAAAAATTCCTGATATAGACTTTTTATGATACCTGAGGGAAGAGGGGTGAAAATCCCCCGCTATAGCGTAACTGTGATTGGGCAAACGCCCATAAGTCAGGGCTATT
>JAIRMP010000092.1 GCA_031258615.1 Spirochaetaceae bacterium
CCGCGTGTGCGCCGCACCACAGGCGCACTACACACAGCGGGGCGGAGTTTGCGGTAAGCCGGCGGGTTGATGGTGTCCCGGATTGGGGGGTAGCGAAAGACCCGCGCAGCGGGGCTGTAGCGTAGGGGGGCGCGGCGACAAAGTTGGCGGTTTGCGAAAACGGTGGGGAAATTGCGCCCCCCTTCTCTAGTGAAGAGTGAAGGGGAACTGTCTGACTCAGCGCGTAACCTGCCTGACTGGGGCCCAACCCGCCTTCTTTCACGCTTAGCGACTCGCAATGACGGGGTGGCGAGTCGGCCTTGCGGGATGCTGGTAGGCGGGGTCTGGAAATGGAGAGGAGAACGGTATACAATTTAAAGTATGGGTGCGGCGATAGATCTTCTGGTAAAAAGAGCTGAAAAACTTAAAGAGCCGGAAGATTTTAACGTTGTGCTTTTGAACGATAACTATACTTCGATGGATTTTGTAGTCGATGTGCTTGTGCTGATCTTTAACAAGGATGAACAGGAAGCGGAACGCATAATGATGGATGTACACCGGAAGGGACGGGCCGTGGTCGGGAAATACACACTGGATATAGCCGTTACGAAGTCCGAGCAGGTTCACTCGCTTGCGGAGCAGAACAATTTTCCGCTGCGTTGTGTACTTGAGCCATCTTAGCCTGAATCGGGGTAGATTATACTGTAAGTAACGTAACAATATATTTGGAGGGTTTATGAAGATTAGCCGGCATGCCCAGGCCATAATAAACGCCGCATACACGGAAGCGCGGCTGCGGCGGCATGAATACTTGACGCCGGAGCATATACTGTACGCCGCACTCAATTTTGAAGAGGTAAAGGGGGTACTGAATGCCTGTGGCGCGAATGTAAATCAGTTAAGAATCGGGATGGAAAGTTATTTTGAGGAAAAGATCCCGGTAAACAACAAAGAGCCTACACAGACAGTGGGGTTTCACAGTGTTTTGGAGAGGGCCGTGATACAGAGCCGGTCTTCGCAGCGGGAAATGCTTGATGTCGCCGATATTTTGGTCTCGTTGTACGATGAAGAACAGAATTTTTGCGGGTACTACCTGCGAAAATCGGGTGTAAAACGGCTGGAGCTGTTAAAAACCCTTTCGCACGGCATAGATGGCGGCGATTCTTCCACATTAAACTTTATCAGAAGCAACGCGAACGCCCCGGAAGCGCCGGGATCGGTAGACTCGGACGAAGACACGCGGCAAAAGACACAAAAAAAGAGCGCCCTTGACCGTTTTGCTACAGAGTTTACCGCGCTTGCCCGTTCCGGCAGGCTGGATCCGGTGATTGGGCGGGTGGAAGAGATTGAACGCACAGTGCAGGTGCTATGCCGGAGGACGAAGAATAACCCTGTCCATGTGGGGGATTCCGGGGTGGGTAAGACGGCGATTACCGAAGGGCTGGCCCAGCTTATCGCGGAGGGGAAGGCGCCGCCGGCCCTGCAAAATTGCAGCATCTATTCCCTTGACATGGGCGCCCTGGTAGCCGGAACCCGTTACCGCGGTGATTTTGAGGCCCGTGTAAAGATTGTGATCGACGAAATCTTAAAAAAAGAACGCGCCATCCTGTTCATTGACGAGATTCACATGATGGTGGGGGCCGGCGCCGCCTCCGGCGGGTCCATGGACGCTTCGAATCTGCTTAAACCGGCGCTTGCCGGCGGCAGGCTTCGCTGCATCGGCTCGACTACACACGAAGAATTCAACAAATACATAGAAAAAGACCGCGCGCTTTCACGGCGTTTTCAAAAGATCGACATTGGCGAGCCGAGCGAGGAGGACGCCGTAAAAATTTTGCAGGGGATAAAGTCAAAGTACGAGGATTACCACAAGGTTATCTATACGGCGGATGCTTTGAAGGCGGCGGTGGGGCTTTCGGCCCAGTACCTGACGGAGCGCCGTCTGCCGGACAAGGCGATTGACGTGATAGATGAGGCGGGCGCCTTCGCCCGGATCAGCGTGTGGAAAGAGAATGAAAGGCGGAAGGCTAAGGAAAGCCGGACGCTTGCCGCGGAGGAGGCGGAAAACATAATCGCGGAGGCTTCCGCTTCCAGGGATACCGCCGGCGCCGATAAATGGGACAAGATACGCCGCGCCCAGGCCGCTTTGACGAGTGAATGTGATTACAGTTGCCCCGAAAACGATGATGAGCTGTTTGTTGAGGACTATGCGTCCGGCCCCGAGGATGAACCTGCCGCCGGCGGTGAGGAGCGGGAGGCCGATCCGGTAACGATAGATTTGGAGCAGATCGAGAAGGTCGTGGCGCGTATTGCGCGGATCGCGGAAAAAACGGTTTGCGAAACGGAGCGGGACAAGCTTCGTTGCCTGGAAGACAAGCTAAAGGCGCGCGTGTTCGGGCAGGACGAGGCGGTAAAAACCGTTGTCAGGGCAGTAAAGCAGAGCCGCGCCGGCTTCCGCAGCCCGACAAAGCCCATAGCCAACTTCCTGTTTGCCGGACCTACCGGCGTAGGCAAGACGGAACTGTCCCGCTCCCTGGCGGACATACTCGGCGTGCCTGTACTGCGCTTCGACATGAGCGAGTACCAGGAAAAGCATACCATTTCCCGGCTTATAGGCTCGCCGCCCGGTTATGTCGGCTACGAGGAGGGCGGGCTTTTGACGGACGCCCTTCGGAAACAGCCGCGTTGCGTACTGCTGCTTGACGAGATAGAGAAGGCTCACGGCGATATATTCAACCTGCTGTTACAGATCATGGACTATGCTACGCTGACAGATAACAATGGGCGAAAGGCGGATTTCAGGAACGCGGTTCTGATAATGACGAGCAATGCCGGCGCGCGGGATATAGGCAAGGCGCTGATCGGCTTTGGCGAGCGCACGGTGGGCCACGAGAGCGCGGTAAACGACGCTGTCGAAAAGATATTCACGCCGGAATTCCGCGGGCGCATAGACGCCGTCGTCCGCTTTGCCCATCTTTCCGAGGATGTGATGGTTTCAATCGTGGAGAAGGAACTGGACGCCTTCAAGCGGCAGCTTGCCGAGAAGAACGTAAGCATCACGGTTAGCGATGCCTGTGTGAAACAGCTCGCAACAGAGGGCTATTCAAAGGAATCGGGCGCGCGTAATGTGAGCAGGTTGATCGAAGACAAGGTAAAGGCATTCTTTGTAGACGAGGTTCTGTTCGGGCGGCTTTCCGGCGGTGGTATGGCGGAGCTTGACTGGAAGGACGGAGAGTACAAGTTTGCGGTGGTCAAGCGGGCCTGATCCTTTTTTCCCTTACTTGCCGGAAAATGCTTACTACAAATTTCCCGATCCGGCTAAGAGTGAAGGCGACATTGTATGTGTCGGCGGTAATCTTTCGCCCGGTATGCTGCTTTCCGCCTACAGGCAGGGAATTTTTCCGTGGTTCAACGAGGGCGAGCCGGTTATCTGGCGCTCGCCTGACCCCCGTTTTGTGATTTTTCCGCAAAATCTTCATGTTTCCGCGTCCATGCGGAAAGTTTTGAAAAAGAAGCGGTTTGAGATAAGTTTTGACCGTGCTTTCGAGGCCGTAATTTCAGCCTGCGCCGCCGCGTACCGCCCCGGACAGAGCGGCACCTGGATTACGGACGACATGATAGCCGCGTACACTGCGTTACACCGGCTGGGCAAGGCACATTCCGCCGAGGCCTGGCAGGATGGCGAGCTTTCAGGCGGCTGTTACGGCCTCAGGATTGGGGACGTATTCTTTGGCGAATCGATGTTTTTCAACAGGCCAAACGCCTCGAAGTCCGCCTTTTTAACGCTTGCCGAGGCGCTTTTCGCAAACGGCGTATCCTTCATCGACTGTCAGGTAAGAACGGAACATCTGGCCGCCTTGGGCGGCAAGGAAATGAGCCGTAAAGATTTCCTCAGTATGCTAAAGGCCGCCTGCGGACGTTCATAATTCATGGTTAATCCGAATTTAGAATTGCTGGAGTTTCGTTTTGATTTTTTCCTCAACCACTCCGATAATAGAAATTATGCATAGTGAAAAAAGGAAAAAGACAAAACCCGCCGTGGCGGCTCTATTTCTTGTTTGCTGCGCCGCCCTTCACTGGTCATGCGTCTCGCCGCCTGAAATTACCGCGCCTGAAGCGATTCCCGAAACCGAAGAGGCGCCGCCTGAGCCGGAGCGCTTCATCGACAGACTTGCCGCGCTGCTTGGCGCTGGGGACATTGACGGCGCGCTCGCCCTTTTCGATACGCTGGGACGGGAGGAGGCGTCACTCCGGCAGAACAGGCGGCTCAAGGCTTCCGTGCTGATTTCCGCCGGCAAGCTGGAAGAGGCGCGCGCCGCCGCTGAAACCCTGGTGAACGAGGATAGTACCGATACGGAAAGCCGTTTCATACTGTCAAACATTGAGGGGGCCTCCGGCAGGACGAAGGAACAGCGCCTGCTGCTTGAAGGAGTGCTAAAAGACGATCCGGCCCATGTTCCCGCGCTGAACGATCTTGGTCAAATTTTTATCGCCGCAAAGTCTTACAGGACCGCCGCCTCGTACTTCGACCGCGCGCTGGCCGCCGATCCCCTCAACCTCCACTCCATACACGGACGGGCCAACGTGTACCGGCTGGAACGCAACGCGGACGAGGCGGCGGCGCTGTTCAACAGAGCGGTGGAACTGTACCCTGACCGCGGCGAAGTTTACAGCGAGCGCGGACGTTTCTACCGTGAAAACGACCGTCTTACGGAGGCGCTTTCCGATCTTGACACGGCAAAACGTTTGAATCCGGACAGTTACTGGGTTTCGTACGATAGGGGACGGGTCCTGCTGCAAATGGGGAAGAAGCGGGAGGCTCTCGAAGAATTTGATAAAGTAAACAGGCTGGGGCCGGGAATTTTCATCGGGTACGTGTACAGCGCGGGGATACGGGATGAACTGGGCTATGTTGACGAGGCGGAACGCGATTTCCAGGCCCTCGCCGATCTGCGTCCGGACTATTACTTTGCGCTTGAGGGGCTGGGTATTCAAAAGATGAAGAAAGGCCTGTACAATGAGGCGGCACAGGTTTTTGAAGCGGCGTACAAGACGGCGCCGTCCGAAAACAACTATGCCTTGCTTGCCGCGATCAACAGGCTGAAGGGCGGCGGCAAGCCTTATGAAGTAAAGCCCTTTGTGGAGCAGGTCTTGGGCAAGATTGACCGGAACAAGCTGGATTACCATGTTATGCGCCTGTTTTATGATTTTTCCGGCGACGCGGATGTGGCCCGCCGCATCGATCGTGAGAAAAATCAAAGAACCAAGGCGCAAATGTTGTTTTATATGGCAAACTACTACGATGTTATGGGCATCAACCCGCTTGCCGATAAGTTTTTTATCGAATTCCGTGACATGAAGCGCATGGACCTTATCGAATGGCGTTTGAACGAATGGATTTTGAGTCAAAGAAACATACAACTTGGCGGTGATGCGGCGGATCACGTTGACGCGGCCCAAAAAGGTTAAATATGAATGAAAGTAACGATACACGGATAAATTTGCGGTTTGACGGACAGGAGATAATCCTCATAGGCACGGCGCACATTTCCAGGGAAAGCATAGACGAGGTGCGGGAAGTGATCCTGCGCGAAAAGCCGGAGGCTGTCTGCGTTGAGCTTGACGCCGGACGTTTTGAGTCGATGACGCGGAAAGACAGCTGGGCAAAACTCGATATTATCAAAGTTATCCGCGAGGGAAAGGGCTTTCTGCTGATAGCCAACCTTGTGTTATCCAGTTTTCAGTACAGACTGGGCGATAACCTCGGCATAAAACCCGGTGAGGAGATGCACGCCGCCATAGACGCGGCATCGGAACTCGGCGTGCCGTACACATTCTGCGACCGTGAGGTTCAGCAGACGCTGCGGCGCGCCTGGTCCAAATGCGGTCTTTGGAGCAAGTGCAAACTTCTCGCCGGGCTGCTTTCCAGTGCCTTTACCACGGAAAAGTTGTCCGAGGCGGAAATCGAAAACCTTAAAAAGCAGAGCGAGCTTGACGGCATGATGAAGGAGCTGGCGGACTACCTGCCTCCCGTAAAGGAAACGCTGATAGATGAGCGGGACCGCTACCTGGCCGCCAGGATTTGGCGGAACGCCGCGCGGGACGGGAATCGCAAGACGGTAGCGGTTGTCGGGGCGGGGCACCTGGACGGTCTGAAGACGCATATCGAGAACATAGCTTCCGGCGCGGAATCGGACGATGTTTCGGAACTGGAAAAGGTATACCCGCCCGGGGCGGGCGGCAAGATCGCAGCCTGGATAGTACCCGCCGTCATCGTGGCGATCATCGCGGCGGGTTTCTTCCGGGCGGGCGCGAACGTAAGCCTCGATATGCTGCTCCGCTGGGTACTGTGGAACGGCTCGCTTGCCGCCGCCGGCGCCCTCATCGCGCTTGCCCACCCGCTTGCGATACTGGCCTCGTTTATAGGCGCGCCTGTCGCGACGCTGTCCCCGGTCATAGGCGTGGGCCTCTTTTCCGGCGTCGTACAGGCCGTAATGCGCCGCCCGCGCATTGCGGACGCGGAAACCCTGACGGAAAGCTTCGTCAGCCTCAAAGGCATCTACAAAAACCGCATCACCCACATCCTTTTGGTGTTCTTTTTATCTTCGGTGGGCGGCATGATAGGAAACTTTGTCTCTATACCAAGTCTGGCCGGCATCCTAATTAACAGCTAGGCAGGCCAGCCTGCACCGAACGTACACTGGTAGATTCGTTGGTGTCCGTGAATTTTACTAGGCAGTGATTACTCATCTTTAAAGGGGGGCGCCATTTCCAGACCTCAGGCGGCACACCGCCGCCTTTCTTGCCGCGCCCGCCAACGGATTCCTCATCCGCTCCGCGGTAACATCCCGGAAGCCCGCTACCGCGGAGCGGATGTTCGGTGCAGGCTGGTCGGTGCAGGCTGGTCGGCCTTCTTTTCATAGGGTATATTTTTGATTATAATTATAGTGTAAAAGCATTTTATGATATCGTAGGAAATGTAAATGATACGGATGTTGACAGCCTGCACCGAAGAGCTTGATGAGACCGGTGAAGCGGTAAGCGAAATACTGGAACAGCTTGATTTGGAAAACAACTTACTTAACAATTCGGTGGGGTTAATATTCTGCGATCCGGAATTTATAACTTCCGGCGTAGTGGAGGCGGTATCAAAAAAACTGCCTTTTGACACGGTAGGCGTAACTACACGTGCGGGTACCGCCAAGGGTATGATTAGCTCTGTCCTGTTCAGTATTTCCGTGCTTACCGCGGACGATGTAACGTTTTCGGCTGTGCGGAGCAGTGAAATCACGTCCGAAAATGTGGATGATGTAATTTCTTCCGCCTATAAGGGGGCGGCGAACAGGCTGCCTGAACCTCCCTGCCTTGTGCTGGCGTACCCGCCGATGATCCTGTCCATAGGGAGTTATCCGGTAGCAAACGCGATATTCAACGCGGCGGGGCATACTCCCGTTTTCGGTACACTGCCGTGCAGTCCGTTTCACGACCACAGAAACAGTTTTACAATTTTTAACGGCGCCTCGTATGCCAGGTCCGCGGTTCTGGTTTTGCTGTCAGGCAACATACATCCTGATTTTTTAATGGTTTCTACGCCGGAACAGAACCTTCAAAAGCAGTACGGGATCATAACAAAGTCGGACGGCTGCATGATTTATGAGGTAAACGGAATGAGTTTTACCGATTACCTGGCAAACAATGGCGTTGCAAAATCAAGCGCGGTTTACGATCTGTTATACATGATTCCCTTTATAGTGAATTTTAATGACGGAAGCCCTCCCGTTGCCCGCGGACTGTACAGCATTCAAAATGACGGCTCCGCGGTATTCGGCAGCGAAATGCCGGAAGGCAATACAATTTCACCGGGCAGTCTCAATTACGATGGTATCATGAAAACGGCGGAAAATTTGATGCGGGAAATATCACTCAAAAAAAATGTAAATGGAATTATAATGTATTCATGCCTTGCACGCTACCTGCTTTTGGGACTGGAAAATGACAAAGAACTAAAAAAAATTATAGAATGGGTTGACGGCATAACGCCGTATCAGGTCTGTTATTCAGGCGGCGAAATATGTCCGGTAAAAAATAATGCCGGTGAATTTATTAATCGTACGCATAACTATACGTTTATTGCCTGCGTGTTTTAACGATGAACCCTGAATATTACCCCATTAACAACGGCGCGATTTATAATGAATGGCAGCAAAACACGCAAACCGGTGTTTTGCCGGACGCGGTTGCGGACATTTCGCCCGAAGAAATGCCCGAAATAATTAAAAAATTACAAAAAGAAAACCGGCAGTTAAACCGGAAAGTAAACCTTCTGCAAAAGAAAATCGCTTCCGCCGATATAGCCACACAGACGGATAAACTGGTAGACGATATACGCTCGCTTGAACAAAAAAAATTAGAAAAGTACATGAAGCTGCTTCTGCAATACAGCCAGATTGCCATTCTTATGCTGGATGAACACGGACGCCTCGCCTACTGTACCAACGAATTCCTTCGTCTTGCCGGTATTGCCAACTTTGGACTGGTCAACGGGCGCACACTGGATGATGTATTTAGCCTTTCAGGAAACAGCAGACTCGGCGCCAATGCGGTTTTAAGGTTTGACAAAATAAAAGAAACCCTGGAACCGGTAAGCGTAAACACAAAAATTCTGTTTCCGGCAAATCCGGCGGAACATCTCTATACCCTTGAAATGTCGCCGATAACCGAAAACGGAATATTTGACGGCGCGATCCTCACTTGCCATGACACAACGGAACTCCTCAACGCGGAGGCGGAAGAGCGGACGCGCTTAATGCTCGACTCAACACCGCTTGCGTGTCTGCTTTGGACGGCCAAGGGCCATCTTATCGGCTGGAATAAAACAACAACCGAACTACTAGGTTTAACCGGCGCGGAAATAAACGCTGAAAGTTTTTTTAGCCGCTGTGTGGAACTACAGGACGACGGTGTAGAGAGCTCTGTTAAATGGAAACGGCTGATAAAAGACGCGCTTGAAACCGGTTCCGTTCAAACGGAATGGAACTGCCTTACAAACAACTATGAACTGGTGCCGCTGGACGCAACTTTTGTCAGAATGCCATGGAAGGACAGTTTTCGCGTCGCCGTCTACGCGGTGGATCTTCGGGAATTGCGTGAACGCGAGATGGCTGTCCGCAAGGCAAACGAAGAAAAACGTATGATGGAACTTGATGCCAAAACCGCGGAGGCCGCTTCCAAGGCAAAAAGTGATTTTCTGGCAACGATGAGCCATGAGCTGCGTACGCCGATGAATGTGATTATCGGCATGAGTGAACTGATACCCACAGATAATTTAAACGATAAACAAAAAAGCTTTTTCCACGAAATACAAAATATGTCAAAGACCCTGCTAAATCTGATAAACGATATTTTGGATTTTTCAAAAATCGAAGCGGGTAAACTGGATATCATCCTTGTAAATTACAATATACGGACGGTGCTTGATACGGTAACATCAATGTTCAGATTTATCGCCGAAAAAAAACATCTTGCGTTCAGTTCATATATAGCGGACGATATTCCCAATGTCCTTTGCGGCGACGAGATGCGGGTACGTCAAATTCTTACAAACATTATCAGCAACGCGGTTAAATATACCAACTCCGGCTCTGTCGGCGTTACTATAAGCAAAACAACGAGAGACGGCAAGGCATATATTGAGATTCGCGTAACAGATACCGGTATAGGCATCAAGGAAGACGATAAATCAAAACTTTTTGACTCGTTTCAGCAGCTTGACGCGCGGAAAAACCGCGGCATTGTAGGAACAGGTCTGGGCCTTGCGATCTGTAAAAAATTGGTAGACATTATGGAAGGGACTATTGATGTCGAAAGTGAATACGGCAAGGGGTCCGTCTTTATAATTCTGCTCCCGCTTGTAGAAGGTGACGCCGCTCGGCTGCAACTGGACATACTGAACAGCCTACAGAACGCCTGCAATTTTGTAATGGTAAAAAAAGACGCATCCGTCAAAATACTTGTTGTCGACGATATGGTTGAAAATCTCGCCGTGGCGGAGGGTTTTCTTGAACTGCACGGGGCGGATGTCGATACCGCGTTGAGCGGTGCGAACGCGCTGAATAAAGTTAAGGCAACAAAGTATGATCTGATATTCATGGATCAGATGATGCCTGAAATGGACGGACTGGATACGACCAGACACATAAGGGCGCTTGCCGAAAAAACAGGCGATCGCTGGTTTGCTGATGTACCTGTCATTGCCTTGAGTGCCAATGTGGAAAGCGGGGCGTTTCAAAAATTTATCGGAGCCGGCATGAACGACTCCATAAGCAAGCCTATAGACTCAAATATGCTGAACAGTAAACTGGCGGTCTGGCTTCCTCCGGAAAAAATAGAATTTATAGGCCACCCCAAGACGGTTTACGGCAAAGGCGAAGACAGAAACCGGAGTCACGATGACGATCCTGTTTTTAAGCAGCTTAGGGCACTGGACTGTATTGATCTGGAGGATGGGCTTCAGCATACAGGCAGCGCCTCCTCATACCTTAAAGTTATCCGTCAGTACTGTTTGGGTTTCAAAAAATCGACCCTCGATCTACAGGAAATCCTTGAAAAAAATGATGTAAAAACATATCATATTAAAGTACACGCTTTAAAAGGGGTTTTTGCGGTACTGGGCGTTAAAAAGTTATCGAAATGGGCGGAGAACCTGGAGTTTGCCTCGGATGACGATGGGGTAACCGCCTGCGCAGGCTTTTCCGCCGTCTGTCTTGAGGAAACAGCGCCCTTTATAAAGGAGTGTACGGAATTTTTTGACCTGCTTCCCGCGGAGTTGAAGACAGGGGGTACTGAAGAAGCGGCAGTTAAAAATGCCGGCAGTGACATAACATTTCTTATGCAAAAACTAAACGAATTGGAAAAAGCGCTTGAATCAGGATACGCTAACTCCATAAACGAGTTGATCGGCGGATTGTGTAAACTGTCATTTGATGAAAAAATAGACGATTTTATTCGTGAGTTGTCCCGCTTATCGGCGGATTTCGATTACGATATTGCATTAGAGAAAATTAAGGAGTTTTTAGATGGCCGAAAGAATTAAAAATATAAAACCAACCATACTTGTTATTGATGATTCGCCTGAAATTCTTACACTTATCAATGAAATTCTGGGCGAAACATACGAGGTTCGTCTTGCAAAAACAGTGAAAGCGGCAAATACTATTCTTGGCGAAAAAAAACCTGATTTGATTTTACTGGACCTAAAACTGGAAGGCGATATTTCAGGTCTTGACTTTTTGAACTACCTGAAAAGCAAAGAACATTTAAGGGATATTCCTGTTTTGATGATCAGTTCCAATTCCCAGCTTATGAATGTTTCAAAAGCTACAAAGCTGGGCGCAAAAGGTTATATCGTTAAACCGATAAACGCGGTAAGCCTGCGCGATAAAATTTACACAATTTTGCTGGAAGCCAGGTACGGCAGACGGGGTTGAATAATTTTTTGCCGGCCCTGTACTGCATGAATTTTTTTGTTGACTCTTCTTAAATGGATGGATTATAAGTAACGGTGAAAAAGAAGCATTTTCCGGCAAAAACAAGAGTGTTTGATATGAAACAGGCAGAATTATCCGTACAAGAGGGCTTTACCTTGCCGGCAATATTGCAGGTTAAATTCAAAGGCGGGATTTTAGGTACAGAGGGAAGAATGCTCAAGAGACTTTATCCACTGTTCAGCGGCTGACTGCGTACTAGCGCATCAGCAGGATAGGGTTTACCGTCAGGCCGTTTTTGTACACCTGAAAGTGGAGGTGTGAACCCCTGCTTTGACCGGTATTGCCCACATTACCTATTATATCGCTGGTCCTGACGTATGCGCCGGCCTCGGTGCGTATCACGCTCATGTGGCCGTAAAGCGTGCGGTAGTTTGAATGGTGCGATATTACGACAAAATAACCAAAAACATCGTTGTACCCCGCCGATATTACCCTGCCCGCCATCGCCGCCTTTATAGGAACGCCCGTATTCGCGCTTAGGTCAATTCCGGAATGAAAGCTGCGAAGGCCGGTTATCGGGCTCTTCCGGTAGCCGTACCCTGACGTGATCCGCCCACGTACCGGCCATATAAACAGATCCCCGTTTATTTCCTGTAACCTTGTCGAATCGAGTTTTGCGTTGGGTATGAAAACTTCCGTGCCGGAGTTTACCCTTTCCGAAAACAGTTCGTTTGCCGTTACGATTGAGGCGGTATGTACATTGTATTTTTTTGCGATTTCGTCCAGCGTTTCGCCACGCGACACCTTGTGCATTATGCCGTCCTGATTCGGTATCAAAAGTTTTTTGCCAACCTGTATCGAACGTGTGTTTGAAATACCGTTTACTGAAATCAACGTATCCTGATTCAGGCCGAAAGTGGACGAGATGAAGCCTATCATATCGCCGGACTGCACAGTGTACGATGAATAGATCAGCGTTTGTGGCATGGAAAATTCTTCAGGCTCCGGTATGCCTTCTACAAGGCTCGTCTCAAGTTCCGGGTTTGTGGAAATAATTTGTTCTATTTCTTTTTCAGAATAATCCATGCCGCCGCGACCGCCGGAACTGTCAAACTGTTCAATGTATACTTTGTCATGAATCGCTGCCGCCAGATTCGCGGCGCTCGCCGGAAAATAATAAAATATACAACATACAACAAGCGCGCGTACCATGTTTTGCCATAACTTGAACTTTTCAAACATTTTTTTACTCCGGTAATGAAAACATTATGCCGTTAAAACCAGCCCTTCCTTTGCCGTAATTATTTTTAACCCGGAAGCATCCTCCCTGTACCGCGTTTCCAGATTGTGCAATGCTTCATCCGTTCTTGATGGTTCATGGTGGTAAACAACCAAATTCTTCACGCCTGAGATTTTCGCGGTTTCTATAGCGCTCTCATAGGATGTATGCCCCCAGTTTTGCTTGCCGTTTATGTATTCCGCTTCCGTGTAGGCGCAGTCGCAAACAAAAATATCGGCGTTTCCAAAAAAATCCGTAAGTTTTTTATTTTCTGTTTCCGCGTATTTACGGCCTTCGTAATCCGCTTCTGCGCTGTACATGGGATGTGATTTGTCGTCGAATATGTTCCAAAACGGCTCGTTGTCGGTCGCAATCACTATCGTCTTTCCCTGGTATTCGAAGCGGTAACCCAGTGTGATTACCGGGTGGTTAAGCAGCCTGCTTGTTACCGTTAAGCCCTCCCCCAGATCGATCGTTGTTTCAAGGATGTCGATGAATGTCAGCTTTGCCGCAAATTCACGAATGCGTACAGGCCAGAAAGGATAGTCCGTCAAAAGTTTCAGCGCACGGCGGACGTTGAAACCCTCCGGCATGACAGGCCCGTATATGCGTAATTTGGTCGTTGGCACAAAGAGCGGCGCAAACAACGGAAACCCTATGATATGGTCCAAATGAGTATGTGTAACAAAGATGTCCGCGTCTATCGGGCCATTTTTCAGGTCGTTTGCCAGCAGACTGCCGCCAAGCGCGCGTATGCCGGAGCCAAAATCGACGATTACAAGTTTATCGTCCGCCCGTAACTCCAGGCATGAAGTGTTACCGCCGAATTCCAGAGTTTCTTTGCCCGGGCTGGTGATGGAACCGCGTGTTCCCCAAAAACATAAAGACAGCATCAGGCATCCTCCAGGCCGGTAAAGACCGCCAGCTTTTTGAATTCAGCCCTAAAAGACTCTTCCATCCCTTCAAAGATGCTTTCGTCCAGGTTGAGCCGCCTGAAAAGTTCTTTGGCGGCGGACAGCTGTGAACTGAACCCCGCGTTGTTTTTCGCCGCCGCCCACCTGTCCGAAACGGAGACCGCCAGCGCGGTATGGCAGACCACATCGGAATGTTCCCCCGTGTAATGCTGACAGTCCCCGTGAAACGCTATCACGTCGTGAATAACGGACGGAAACCCCCAAAGTTTTGCGGTAAGCCTCCCGGCATCCACCGGCCCAATACCGCCTCGTGCGCCGTTAAACACTGCCCCGCTACCTTCCGAAAGGACAAAGCTGCCTATGTCGCGCAGCAGGCCGGCGCAGTAGTATTTTTGCGCGTCGGCCTCGCCCGCGCCGCGCCGTTTTGCCAGCAGCAGGGAAACAATGCCGGCGGCAAGTGAACGCCGGAGAAAATCCGGCTGGGTTCTCATGATTTTTTTACCGACATCCTGTTGCAATATCGCGCGTTCCGCCGCTTTTAGTATGTTGTTTTTTACCGTATTTATGTTTAATTTGATCATTATGTACGGAATTCCGAAAAAGTCCTGCCGTGTTTCCGGGAAAAATTCGTGGTACAGGGCGTACGTTATGCCTGTCAGTACCGGATCGGAGTTGATTATCGTAAAAAGATCGTACGGGTTTACTGAGGAGGTTCTACAAACTTCCTGAAATCTTAACGCCGCCGGCGCTATGGCGGGGTAATACCTAAAGAAAAATCCGTCCCCGGTATTTTCCGTTTTTGAAACGGCAACGTTAGCGTTTACTGTCATTCTGTCATCCTAAGCGGGCGCGCGGATATTTCACGTGAATAATCACCGGGCCGTCCCAAATCATCGTAAGAACTCACCGAAAAGTAGTATAGAACGCCGTTTACAAGGTTGTCAATGCTGACGGAAAGCCGTTTTCCAACGTCTACCGGCGAAGGGCCGGACGAGGAGCCTTCGCCAAAGTAATCGCCGGAAGCGGTTCCGTAGTAAACGATGTAGCCCGCAGCGCTTTCATCCCTTGACGGCCTCCATGACAGCTCAACGCCGCCGTTCCTGGCCGCCGCCACAAGGTGCGGCGGCGGTTCCGGGGCGGGCTTCCTGGCAAACACGAGGTCTACCTCTTCCAGGTAAGGCGTCGTCTCGGCGTCGCCTCCCGGGTAGAAACACGCTGCAAGCTCTATATAGCGGCCCCGCACCGTGTTTAGCGGCTCTCCCGGCGTAAATGTACGCCAGGCTTCGGTATCCCAATTGTAGGGTGAGTCGGAGGCGCGTATGAAAAACTGTATCTGCGCGCCGCCCGGGAAATTAAAGTCGCCTGTATTCCGCTGTATGCTCTGCCGGCCCCCGACCGAACCATTGCCGTACACCCCGCCTGATGCGTTGACGCGCAAAACAGCGCTGTTTTGCGCGCCCAGGTCTATAGGAGCGCTCTGCACCATGCCGTTTTGCGGATAACGGCCCGGCCCGGCCGCGTCAACAAAACGCCTGTAGATGCGTAAATTGTCCATCATGCCGTTGAAGCGTCTGCCCAGCAAAAAGCTGCCGCGCTCACCGATGACGGGCAGAAAAACGTCCCCGCCCTCCCTGCCGGAAGATGTCGTGTACACAAGGTCTTCCAAAACGCCGTTTACAAGGTACTCAAGGAGCCCCGTATCAGCGTCAAAACGGAGCAGGTGTCGGCTCCAGCGTTTGGGGACGAGCGGAGCGGAGGATGCAAGCCTTAAATCGATACTTTCCGAGGACGGCGAAAAGAAGAAGTTTTTTACAAGCCATTCTGTACGGTTCTTTGACACCGCGCAGATGAGGCTCTGGTTTTTGTACGTGTTTGCGCCGTTTCCCGCCGAGGCCGTCCAGCTTAGCGCCTCCTCTCCGTTTTCCATGCCGCCCGGGTACAGCCAGAATTCTATGGAAAAGTCACCTATATTGCGGCCTACGGAAAAAAGCGCTCCGGGACGCCGCGCCCTTACGACTATAGGCGCCTCGGCCTCCTCCCCCCTATCCGCCGTGCCCAGCGCGCCGGAAAAGACCGCCGCCCCGCCGCCAAACCGGGCCCACGCCGTTTCCGCCGCGTGTACGGCCCCGGACGCGAGCAGCGTGTAGTTCCCCGTGCTGTCTATAAAGAATTCCCCGCCGCCCTCATCGAATGAAAGCGCCATGTCCAGCGATTCGTCATAACCCCGTTCAACAGAATCGAGCGCGAGCACCCTGCCTGCCCGTACATTATCCAGCTCTATAACGCCGTCCCGTAGGCTGAACTGCTTCCAGCCGGCTTTCCCGCCGAACTTCAGTGCCTCCTCCCCCAGGCCGGATGCCGGCAAAGCCGCGATAAGCAGCCCGGCAAGACCGGCCAGCCACGCCTGCCCGGTCAGTCTCAACCTCCCGGAAAGCCCCGCCAGCCCGGTCAGCCTCCAAACATTCAAAATGATTCCCTCCCGCCAGATGAATACTTCATACTAAAACCGGTTGTTTAGCGCGCTCCGCGGCACTATGAAGGCCACGCGCCCTTCGCTCAGCAGGCGTCTGTTCGCTTCCGACGAGAGGATCGTAACGGCGTCCGCGCGGTCTATTACCGGGTCGGTGGGGTTTATGCCGAATATGCCGCGCGCCATGATCCGCAGCGGCTTGTCCCCCACCACCCGCTGCAAGTCCTCGCTGATCCCGGAAGGGCTGTTCTGAAAGATGTTTTCCATTACGGTATAGTGAACCATCGAAAAACCGGCCTCCCATCCGGGCCTGGTCATCGTCCTGTCGTATATCAGATTCATTTCCGTGTCCCAAATCCTGGGGAAGAGGCATGGCAACAGCTCCGCGGAAACCTTTCTGCCATGGACGGGCAGTTCCCGATCCGCGATTACAACTATGCCCGTGTAATCCGCCGCGGAAGCCGGGTTGACAAGGCGGATCATGGGGGCGGCCTCGCCGTATCCGGCAAGCTGCGAGCCGACATTTTTGAGGTTTATCGTGTACGATGAGCTTATCGTGCTGAAATCAAGCGAATACCTGGGCGGTTTACGTTCCGCCTGAAGCGCCAGCGCATCTATCAGTGACGGCTGGATTTCGCCGGAATGTATCAAATCGCCCATCACGGTGGACGAATCGAGCCTGATGGAGAGGATGACCGGCTGTATGCTGCCAAAATACCCGGAAAACAGCGCCTCCTCCGCCTGCGTCCTGCCGGACGGCAGCCTTATGCCCGCGCCCGCGAGGTCTACGCTCAGCTCCGCGTCTATGCGCATCTTTTCCCAGTCGAGTGCGCCGGTAACACCGCCCTTTACCTCCAGCGCCCCCGCCGGCAACAGGCAGACGGCAAGCATGAGCGCCGCCGCGCCCCGCCCGTTCAAAAATGAAACGATCATTTCGCTTCCCCCTAACCTATATATCGGCATCTACCAGTGGGTTTATGCAGGCCAGCCTGCACCAAACATACGGCAGGCCAGCCTGCACTAAACGTACGCCAGTAGCTGACTCATTGTCCTTGTCATTCGCTAAGCGTGAAAGAGAACGGGTTGGGCCTGGAGTTCGCGGAGACAACCGCGGAGCGGTTGCGTAGCAAACTCCGGAGCTCAACGCGCAGCGTTGAGCCGTCGTCCTTGCGAGCGGCTTTACGAGGAGGGTGGAGTTTGCGGTAAGCAAGCCGAAGGCTAGCGGCGCAAACTCCTATGCAAGCCGTAGGCTTGCACGCTGAGCGTGAAAGCAAGCGGTTACGCGCTTCGGCCTGGAGTTTGCGGTAAGTCCGCCGAAGGC
>JAIRMP010000150.1 GCA_031258615.1 Spirochaetaceae bacterium
CCCCGCCGCTCTGCGGCGGTCCGAACTGGTAACATCAACAAAAAATTGGTAGTAGACCCTCACTATTATAAATTTCCTTACGGAACGAACCGCGTAAATAATGCAACGCTTACAAGATACCCCGCCGCTCTGCGGCGGGGCGGTTTATTTTCCGGCGATGAAACCACCGTATCTGAAAATCGAACTGTTGCTGAAAGTCAATTGCGAACCACAATTAATAAGGCCTACGAAATACTCTCTGGAAACATTCCTGAAAATGCGGCATTGCCTACACGATAGACTCACCCGGCTTCCCATTTCTTTTGCGGAGATGGGGCGGCTAAACGGAGCCGCGCTTTCTTTTGAAGATGCGTTCCGCCAATCTGTGTACAAATTGGCGCGCCCTATCCCAGAGACGCACAAAGGACAGTTCCTTCATGCCGAGCAGTCCCTGCGGGCGGTACAGCATCACGATTATCAGTATCAGCGGGTAGATCAACAGACGGTAGTCTTGCAGGAAGCGCAGGAATTCCTGGAGGTACGTGAGCACGTAGGCGGCAAGTATCGCGCCGGTCATCGAGCCCATGCCGCCCAGCACAACGAATATCAGGTAGTCTATGCTTTTTGTGAACGAGGCTATGTCCGGCTTCACGAAGCCTATCACGATCGCGTACAGCGCTCCGCCCAGCCCGGCGATGAAGGCAGCGCTCACGAAGCCTGTCATCTTGTAGCGGAACACGCTTATGCCGGACGAGTTGGCGGCTATCTCGTCCTCGCGGACGGCGAGTACCGCCCTGCCGAAGCTGGAGCGGAGGAAGTTTTGCAGCAGCGTGACGGTTATCACCAGCGTAAGCGTGACGGTAAAGAATAAAAGTCCCGGGGCAAACGACAGGATGTTGGGGAACTGCCTGCCGTTTGCGCCGCCTGTTACCTCTTTTATGTTGGTCAGTATCACGCGGATGATTTCGCCTGAGCCGAGCGTTACTATCGCGAGGTAGTCGCCTGAAAGTTTCAGCGTGGGAAAACCGATCAGAAAGCCGACAAGGGATGTAAGGAGGGCTGCCAAAGCCGCCGAGAGCGGGAGCGGCAGCCCGATGTCCATATTTAAGAAGATGCAGGCGTATGCCCCTATCGCCATGAAGCCGGCCTGCCCTATGGAAAGCTGCCCTGTTATGCCGGTGATCATGTTCACGCTGACGGCCAGTATCGCGTTTACCCCGGCAACGGTGATGATCTGCGCCGTGTACGCATCAATGACGTCAATATGTATCAGTATGACCGGGATAACTGTGAGAGAAACGGCGAAAACCGCCGGTATCAGCGTATTGCGCTTGCTTTTTGTCATACCGGCTTAATGCACATCGCCGTTTTCGATGCGGGCCGTCTTTACGGGTTTTCCATTAAGGCAGAGCGCCAAGCCGCCGATATAAACCGTGTTTTGCCGCACCGTTATTGGGATTTCAGAAAAGGTATCAATGTCGATTTCAGGCAGGGCGGCGTCCGGCGGCGTAAACCCTTCCGGATGCGCCTGAGTCCCCGTCTCCACGCCTTCTCCGTCCAGAACCTCGACAATCTCGCCGTCCTCCGTCTTGAGCGAGGCGGCCAGCAGCATTCCCCGGCTTTCCACGCCGCGCAGCTTTGCCGGTTTCAGGTTGTAAACGACGATGATGTGCCTGCCCAACAGCTCTTCCTCCCTGTAGAACGGAACGAGGCCGGAGACTATCACCCTTTCCTCTCCCGCTATATCCAGCGTCTCGATGTACAGTTTGTCCGCCTTGGGATGCTTTTCTACTTTGACAATCTTTGCCACGCGAAGGTCTACCGTTTCGTTAAAACGCTTTTCAATGTCGTTCTCAGTCACCGCCGGCAGGCCAGCCTGCACCAAACGTCCGCTCCGCGGTAGTATCCCGCCAGCCACGGCTGAAGTTTCGGAATAAGCCGGCGGTCGTTCCGCCTGGGCGCCGGAATACCTTTCGCGCAGTTCCGCCATCCGCTCCTCCGGAAGCCTCTCGAACAGCACGGCGCTCTTTACTACCCGTTCAACCCCTTCCGTCTTTCCCAGTTCCTTCCATGAAGGTTTGACGGGCTTCCCGTCACCGCCGGCAAAGAAGCCCGCTACCTTTTCCGCCGCTTCCGGGATGAAGGGGGAGGCGAGCACGGCAAGGTCGCGGACCAGAAAAGTAAGGTTGCGTATCAGTTCCGAGGCGGCAGGCGGGTCGTCCTTGCGCGTGCGCCACGGCTCGCCGTCCTGAAAGGTCTTGTTTGCAAAGGAGGACAACTCGAATATCAGGTGAAAGGCGTCCCGAAGTTCCGCCCATTCAAGTTTTTCCGTTATCGCGGTCTCGTACTCCCGCGCCTTTTCCCAAAATCTCTCCGTTTTTTCCCGCTCCCGTTCCTCCGCCAGCGGAATAAGGCCGTCGTAGTAGCGCGTAACGAATGAAAGCGTCCGGTTGACAAGGTTCCCAAAGTTGCCGATAAGCTCGGCGTTCACCTTTTCGCCAAAATCTTTCCAGACAAACAGCGCATCCGACTTCTCCGGCCTGTTGTAGAATATGTAAAAGCGCCAAACATCGGCGGGAATGCCGGTCTCCATCGCGTCCGTCCCAAAAACGCCTATGCCATTGGACTTGGAAAATTTGCCCGTCTCGTAGTTAAGGTACTCCGTGCTGCTCATGTGGTGGAGCATCGTCCAGTTTTTCCCGTCAGCCTGGCCGTCAGACTGGTCCGCGCCGAGCTGGGTGGACGGGAATATTACCGTATGAAACGGTATGTTGTCCTTGCCTATGAACTGGAACAGCTCAACGTTTTCCGGGTCCTTCCACCAGTAATTGATGAAGCGCTTCCAGTCCTGCCCCCGCTCCTCGCCCAGCGCGCCGGTAATCGACACGTAGCCTATCGGCGCGTCGAACCAAACGTAGAAAACCTTGTTTTCAAAGCCTTCTTTCGGCACGGGGATGCCCCACTTCAGGTCGCGCGTGATCGCCCGCTCGTGCAGGCCGTCCCTGATCCAGCTTTTGGTCATCTGTACGGCGTTCCGCGCCCACTTTCCCCGCGCGGCGGCCACATCTATCCACGTCTCAAGTCTGCCGCGCAGCTTGGGCAGGTCGATGTACAGATGCTTTGTCGATTTCAACAACGGTTTCGTGCCGCAGCTTGAACATCGCGGCGCCTTCAGCTCGGTCGGTTCCAGCAGTTTACCGCATTTCTCGCACTGGTCGCCCCGCGCCCCGTCATAGCCGCAGTGCGGGCAGTCGCCGCGCACATAGCGGTCAGCCAAAAAGCGCTCGCAGGCGGGGCAGTAAAGCTGCTCCATCGTTTTTTCCGTGATAAAGCCCGCCTCGTCCAGCCTGCGGAATATGTCCTGGGTAACTTCAGTGTGTATGGGTGTCGATGTCCGTCCGAACTTGTCGAACTCTATATTGAACCAGCGGTAAATCCGGGAGTGTATCTCCCAGTAGCGGTCGCACAGTTCCCGCGGGCTCACCCCTTCTTCCAGGGCGCGGGTCTCCGTAGCCGTCCCATACTCGTCCGTACCGCAGACATAACAAGTCTCGTACCCGCGCAGCCTGCAAAACCTTGCGAAAGCGTCGGCGGACAGCACCTGTATCAGGTTCCCAAGGTGCGGCTCGTTGTTCACATAGGGCAAGGCCGATGTAATGAGTCTTCGTTTCATACAGAAATACTACCCCACCACCCCCCATCTCAACAAGGCAGGCAGGCCAGCCTGCACCCACCAGTGGGTTTCTCACCCGCTCCGCGGCAGCATCCCGGAAGCAGGCTTCGCCTTCCGCCTCCACTACGATAGGGGCGCTTGGCATACGCGGCTGATAGCGCCTGCTCATCTTTAAGAGGGGGGCGCAATTTCCAGACCTAAGCGGCGCACCGCCAACTTTCCCGCCGCGCCCCCCTACGCTCCAGCCCGCTTCGCGGTCTTCCGCTACCCCCCAAACCGCAGCCCCAATCTGGGGCAAGCCTTGCGGCTTGCCCGCCGGAGGCAGGCAGGCGGGTTAGCCCCTCGCTAAGCCATGTAACAACGGTAGGAGTTTGCGGTAAGCCAGCCGCCAGGCGGGCGGCGCAAACTCCTATGCAAGCGCGAAGCGCTTGCACGCGGGTTACGCGCTTCACATTTGAACCTATTCCTCCATCCTAAAATTGATAGAATATCCCCCGGCCTTTGGGGGAGTTCCCCCGGTCTTTGGGGGAGTTCCCCCGGCCTTCGGGGGAGTTCCCCCGGCCTTCGGGGGAGTTCCCCCGGCCTTTGGGGGAGTTCCCCCGGCCTTTGGGGGACTGTTCCCGATCATCGGGGGAGTTTCCACGGCTTTCAAGCGGATAGTGGCGGTGGAGCTTTGGACAATGGA
>JAIRMP010000026.1 GCA_031258615.1 Spirochaetaceae bacterium
CGGCCATTAACTATTCACTGTTCACTCGACTACATACCCGCCCGGCAGAGACTCGCAATAGCCCGTCGAGCAGGGTGGAGTTTGCCAAAGCAGGCGCGTAGCGCTGCGACGCAAACTCCGCAGACAACCGCGCAACGGCCCCCAGCGAGCGGCTTCGTCCAGACGGGGGACGCAATTTCCCACCGTTTTCGCAAACCGCCACGACAAAGGGTGGCGTTTGCTTCGCAAACTCCTACGCAAGCCGCAAAGCGGCTTGCGCCCCTACGCCCGCACTACGTTGCAGGCTACCCCCCAAACCGGGACATCATCGACCCGCGTGTGGGTTGTGCCGCCGGGACGCCTGGCAACGCTCAGTATACCGCGCCGCAAATTTACACACTTGATGCGTGAAAGCTCATTATTTTAAATACTCCCCCTGCTCATATTAAAATATCAATGCCTTCCAGTTTTAAGAGTTTTATTTTTTTGTCAATGCCGCCCGCATACCCTGTAAGATTACCGCTTTGGCCCATTACACGATGACAGGGAATTAAAATAGAAATGGGGTTATGACCTACAGCACCGCCGATTGCCCGTGCGGATGTAGGTCTGCCTTCATTTTGTAATTCAAATTGTTTCGCGAGGTCTCCGTAAGTTCTTGTTTTTCCGTAAGGGATCTTGCAAAGTTCATCCCATACTGATTTTTGATACGGAGTTCCTTTGGGCATAAGAGGCGGCGTAAAATCCGGCGCACTGCCTGAAAAATAAATGTCAAGCCAATTCTGAATATTTTCAAATATGGGCAGATTTTGTTCCAGGACATCTTTCCCCAATGTTTTTGCAAAATATTTTTGTCCTTCAATCCAAAGTCCGGAAATGTTCCTGCCGTCACTTGATACGGTAAGTATCCCAACCGGTGATTTAATTTTATGAATGTATTCCATTGTTTTTTTTCTTTCTGCATTTTGAATGACCGTCATATTGATCATCACGTTTCGATATGACCCGCTGTTTTTGATCGCCAGTCATTGGACTTGTTTCCCAAGTCTTGCAAAATGCTCAAGATAACCGCTATGCGGTTATCAATTTTGCTGTTTTTAAGCGGAAGTTGTTCAAAAACTGAAGTTTTTGAACAACTCTATTAAATAATTTTACCTCACCGGTTTCATAATTTAATTTAATTTTGTAGTCTTTAATTGCTTCAACACTGATTATTTTAGGCATTCTCTTCTCCACATATTATTTTATACTCAAGCGCCAATGAAAGTCAAGTAAAAGCCAATTGACAGTAAAAGCCAATTGATCACAATGAGCCTACGCACAGCTTGCTGCGCGGAGGCTCATTATTGAACAGCCGGATGAACCAATCCGGGGCGCGGGCAAAAACCGTATCCCGAACTGAGTACGCCTGCCGTATGCCGGAAAATGAAAACTTTCACCAGCGGCTTGCCGCGTTGGGTTGACCAGGCTTTACCGGGTAGGCTATACTTTAATCAAATCATAGACACAGTTTTTACGAAACTGCGCGTAAACAATACAATACCAGATACAAAACGGGAGAACATTATGGCACAACGTCAATTTCAGACAGAGGTGAGCAGGCTGCTGCACCTCATCATTCATTCACTGTATTCAAACCGTGAAGTTTTCTTGCGGGAGCTCGTGTCGAACGCTTCTGACGCGCTGGATAAACTCAAATACCTTTGCGTCGCGGACGAGGCGTACAAAGGCATCAGCTTTGAGCCGCGTATCGACATTTCGTTCGACAAGGACGCGAAAACCCTCACCGTGTCCGACAACGGCATAGGCATGAACGGGGAGGAACTTGCCGATTCGCTGGGGACCATAGCCGGTTCCGGCACGCGGGCCTTCCTTGAAAAGCTGGAAGCGGACGCGAAGAAAGACAGCAACCTGATAGGGCAGTTCGGCGTCGGCTTTTATTCCGCGTTTATGGCCGCCGACAGGATCGAGGTTACCAGCCGTAGGGCAAACGAGGAGGCTGCCTGGAAGTGGACCAGCGACGGGAAGGAAACTTACGACATAGAGAGCGCCGCCCGCGATACGCAGGGGACCACCGTCCTGCTGCATCTGACAGAGGAGGGCCTTGAGTACGCGAACCGCTGGACAATAGAAGATATAATAAAGCGGTATTCGAATCATGTGGCGTTCCCGATATACCTGACCTTTGATGAGAAGGAGTGGGACGACAAGGGGAAAGAGAAGGGCAGCAAGACAAAGACCGAGAGGATCAATTCCGGGGCCGCGCTCTGGCGCAGGCCTAAGGCTGAGTTGAAGCCTGAGGAGTATAACGAATTTTACAGGCAGATTTCGCGCGACAGCGATGATCCGCTTTTGTATATACATACAAAAGCGGAAGGCGCCCTTGAGTATACCACGCTGTTTTATATTCCCAAAAAGGCGCCGTTCGATATGTTTCACGCTGACTATAGACCCGGCGTAAAGCTGTACGTGAAGCGTGTTTTTATTACGGACGACGACAAGGAATTGATGCCGGTGTGGCTGCGTTTTGTGCGGGGCGTAATCGACAGCGAGGATTTGCCGCTCAACGTAAGCCGTGAAATCCTGCAACAGAACAAAATCCTTGTGAACATAAAAAATGCTTCCGTAAAAAAAATACTTGTCGAGTTAAAAACAATTTCAGAAAACGACAAGGAAAAGTGGAATATCTTTGTTTCCGAGTTCAACCGCCCGCTGAAAGAAGGCTTGTATTCCGACTGGGCAAACCGCGAGGCGATCATGGAGCTTGTGCGCTTCAAAAGCAGCGCCGTTGACGGCTGGATAAGCCTTGCCGAATACGCCGCGCGCATGAAGGCTGACCAGAAATACATTTACTATATTTCAGGCGGCGATGAAAAAACGCTTAAATCTTCCCCGCTTCTTGAGGCGTACCGCGCCAAAGATATAGAAGTGTTGATAATGAACGAGGAGATAGACGAGCTTGTCGTCTCGCAGATAGGCCGGTACAAGCAGACCGCGGGGGACCTGTCCAAGGAGTGGGAACTCAAGGCCGTGAACCGGAGCGGGTCGGACGAGGAGCTTGGCGAAAAGCCTGACAGCAAGACGGAGGACGACGCGAAGCCCATAATAGAAAAGATAAAGAACGCCCTCGGCGAACGCGTGAAGGATGTGCGCCTCTCCCGGCGCTTGCAGGACTCCCCCTCCTGTATCGTGGCGGACGAAAACGATCCGTCCTTGCAGATGGCCCAACTTTTGAAGGTGATGGGGCAGGGAAATATTCCTGATGTTATACCGGTACTGGAAGTAAACCCGGCCCACGCGCTGGTTGCCGGCCTCAAGGACACGGAGGACGCGCTCGTGATAGCGGACACGGCGGGCGTCCTGCTTGACCAGGCCCTGCTTGTCGAGGGGGTTAAGCTGAAAGACCCTGCCGATTTTGTGAAGCGGCTCAACAGGCTGCTTGCGCGTAAATAGCGGCGGGGCGGCGTTGGGAAGCGGACTGTGCCTCTGCCCGGGGAAGTTTACCGCTTTGTTGTGCTGGTTCCGCACGCGGACGCGCGCGCGGAGTTTGGGCGGTACTGCCGCGAGTCGTTTAGAGGCGGCGGTACGGAGCTCTGTTCCTTCCCGGCTGCCGCGCCTGTAGCGCTGCTTGACGCGCCCGCGTCCGGGCCGGCGTTGAAGGAGCTGGCGGCCCTTTTCAGGGCGCAAAGTTACGGGAACGGCGGCGGCGGGAGAATGGTCACGGGGCAAATTTCAGGACTGCGTTTACCGGACGGAAAAATGCTTGCCGGCCCCCGCCTTTCGGTAGAGCCGCCGCCGCTTCCCAAAGGCATCGCCCTTGTCGAAAGTTTTCCGGCGCTGATTCTGGCTGCCGGCATATTTTCCGGCGCGCCTGAGTTGCCGCCCCTTCGGAAGCCGGTAAGATTCAGCGCCGCCGCCGTCGCCAACATGGTTTTGAGGCCGCTTCCCTACAAACAATCTTACGAATGGACCATAGGCGAACCGCATTGGCTGCCGTCGATCAGGCGGAAGGCGCGGCCTTGAACAAGGATTTTATTGAAACAAGGGACGGCGGGCTGCTTCTGAACGTGAAGGCGATACCCGGCGCGTCGAAAACGGAGTTTGCCGGTATCCATGACGGACGGCTGCGGGTAAGGATCGCCGCCGCGCCGGAAGACGGCAGGGCCAACGATACCCTGGTGGCGTTTCTTGCGAAAACGCTTGGCTGTTCCAAAAAAGAAGTTACGGTAAAAAGCGGTGAAAGGTCCCGCCTCAAAACGGTTTCCCTGCCGCTCCGCTGCCTTGAAAAAGCGGGAAAGATTCCGCCGGCGTAGCCGTTTCGCCGGCTATGCCCCCAGACGCATCAGGATGTCCAGCATGGAGTTTACCGTGGTAACAAAGCGGGCTACCGCCTGGTAGCCGTGCTGGTACTTAATCATGTTTGCCAGTTCCTCGTCCATGTTTACGCCGGAGACGGACTGCCTCATGTCGTTTAGCTGTTTCATGATCTGAGACTGGGTTTCCAGAGCGCGGCCTGACTGTTCGCCCAAAAGCCCGATCCGACCGACGCTGTCGGCAAAGTAGTCGTCGAATGTGCCGAGCCGCCCGACCATCACGACGGTGTTCCGTATCGCCGCGATGGCAAGGGCAGCGTCCCCATTACCCGGATTAGCCTGCCGCCCGTTCTCGCCGTAGCCGGATGCGACGGAAGCCGTCTCGCGGAGCAGAAGCGGGTTCACCTCTATCCATCCTGACGGGTGGGCTACGGGCGCGGTGGAATACTCTCCGCCCCGGAAGGCCGCGGCAGCGCCCTCCGCCCCCCAGTCGAACGCGCCGAGAGGCCCGGAAGCCTGGAGCAGGCCTGCGTAACCCTCCAGGAAGCGCCCGGAATCCTCGATATGCCGTATCACAAAGTCCGGATCGCCGCGGCTTTCTGTAACAGTGCCCCGCAGCGAAAGACGCCCCTCGCGGTTGAGCCGCGCCGTAACGTCCGCGCCGGAATTGTTTATGCGGCTTACGATGTCGGCAACAGTGTCCTCGGCATAGTAGGGAATCTGGGTAAGCGTTTGGCCCCCCGCCCCTGCCGGATCGAAGGCCGACAGCGTAATGGTTCCCTCAAGGCCCACCTGCGCCCGCTCATCGAGGGTATTTGCGCCGTTAACGCGGTAAATATAAGTTGAATCATACTCTCCGTCTCCATCGCGGTCGTAATTTCCGTCCACATTTGTAACAAAATGATGTTCGGTAAAGAAATCAAGGCCGGTTCTGCCGTTTATGCCGTAAGCGGCGCGGTGATTCTCGTTCACCAGATCGACAAAATTCATCGCCAGGTTGTCCAGCGTCCGCAATTCCCGCTCAATCGTGTCGTCACGAAGCTCCAGCAGCGCGGAAAGGCTGCCACGGCCCCTCGTAGGCTCAAAAATATCGCCTGTATCGGCCCAGCTTATCCGCCCATAGCCCTCCGTATCGATGCCGCGCGTAATCTCAAACTGCCGTCCTATGCCGCCCTGCACAAGCACGATGCCGCCGGTATGCAGCATAAACTCGTCGCTGTCCCTCCTGTCCGCCGTTATCTCGATGATGGACGACAGCTTGTCCACCAGGAGGTCGCGGCGGTCGAACAGGTCGTTGGGGCGGTCGCCCTGCGCGATAATTTTTTGGATGTCGTTGTTGAGGCCGGCAATCTGGCGCGAAAGCTCGTTCACCCGCTCGACGGTGAGCATGATGTCCTCGTCCGCCATATCCTGTAGGCCCTTTAGTCCCTGAAAGCGGTCGTGGATGCCGTCAACAAGGGTGCGGGCGCGTTCAAGCAGGGCCGTGCGCGGCGCGGAATCCGCCGGATGACGGGAAAGCTCCTGCCAGCCGTCCCAAAAGGCGTCCATCTTTGCCCGCAGCGAGTTGTCGCCCACCTCAAGGTACATCTGATCGAGCTGCCTGATGTACGGATCGCGCGTTTTCCAGTAACCTTCGCCTCCCGCCTGCGCGACAATCCGCCTGTCCAAAAGCTCGTCCCGTATCCGCTCAATGCGGCTCACCACGGTTCCCTGGCCAAGCTGACCGGGACGATCCTCCCGGTTTAGGCCGGGCATAAAGACGGGATCCATCTCGGCAAACTCGACGCGCTGCCGTGAGTATCCCTCCGTTGACGCATTGGAAAGGTTGTGCCCCGTCGTTTGCAGCGCCTGCTCGTGCGCGCCGAGCGAGCGCTTTCCCAGTTCGAGTCCGCTAAAAGTCGATGTCATACTTACCCTCCGCTAAAAACGTCTGTCCAGCACGATGCCGCCAAGTTTGGCGTTTTGTTCCATGCCCGATCTGCCGTAAATCTTGCCCCGCTTTTCGGGGAAAGCCGCCTCGATCATGCCGGAAACGATGGCGTGCGCCTCGCCAAGGTAGGAAGCGAGCGCCTCCGCCTCGAAGCGCGTGCGGGCCGCCTCCATCTTCACCTGCCGGTACAGGCCGCACAGTATCCGCCGCTCGTTGTCGGGAAAAAGCCCCGCGAACTGGTAGAAGCCGCTCCCGGTCACTCCCGGCATCAGCGCTAGGCGTTCCTTTTCAAGCTCTTCCACCCGCGCCCCGATCCGGTTTATCACCCCGATGGAAGCGTCAAAATCCACCCAATCCCTGCGCTTTACAGCCTCGGAGACAAGGGCCTGTACCTCCCCCGCCTCGGCAAGCGCCATAAGCTCGGCGTTCAATACCGCCTCGCACCTAGCAAATTCTACAGCCATTTTTCTCATAACCTCGTTTAATTATCGGTTTTTTTCCGCACGGCCATTGGGGTTTTTATTCCGTCTGTAGGGTCTTGCTCCCCCGCCGCTCTACGAGTGATACCCCGCCGCAAGCACTAAACTTGACCCACAAAAATTTTAAGAAACATTTCCATAATGATATTTGTTCAAAAATCAAAATTTTTGCGGAAATTTAAAGCAAAATAGCGTTTCACGTACATATATTTGTATGCGT
>JAIRMP010000140.1 GCA_031258615.1 Spirochaetaceae bacterium
CCAGCGCGGTAATGCCCCCGGCGGGGATGACAAGGCTTAGATCGTGAATCGCCTGCTCCCCGTCCTGGTTGTAGGAAAAATCAATATGCTCGCACACAATATCAAAATTTTTCAAACACGTCTCATCGCCGCCCGGCAGAGGGGCAATGTTCATCAGATCACGCATACGCTTCATACTAATTTGCAGGTAGAACAACTCAGGAAGCATCGTGAGCAGCGTGATGACGGGGCCGTAAATCCGCGCCACAATGAACAGAAACAACACCAGCGGCACGAAGGAAATCTGCCCGCCCGTGAACAAGCTTGTACCGGCAAACACCGTGATACCAATGCCCGCCTGTAATACGGCTTGCGCCCCGGTAGTGAATACCCCGGCCCCAAACTCCATACGGACTGCCAACCGCATCATACGGTGCAGGGCTTTTGTCAGCGCCTCGGAACGCTCCCCGTCCATGTTGCAGGCGCGGATGACCTTGATGCCTTCAATATATTCCTGCACCCGGTCAGCGGCTTGCAGTTTTGCCTGGGCATATTTTTTTGAAACACCCCCATGAATGACGCGGCTCGCCAGGATGACGGCAAAGGAAACCGGCGCCACGGCAAAGATCGCAAGGGCCATACGCCAGTCGTAAAGGGCAAGCAAAAAACAAATGACCGTGACCGAAATCCCGTTGGCCGCGAGTTGTGGTACCACGTGACTGAGGGCGTGCTCGCTGTTTGCTACATCACCCATGATGCTGGTAGTCAGGTCGGAAAGGTCCCTGTTGTTGAACACACTCATAGGCAGGCGGCGTATATGCTCGGCAAGGGCCACACGGGTTTGCTCGCTTCGGGTGTAGGATGTTACATAGGTCTTGCGGTAGTCGTAGCGCTGGCAAAGATAGACCAGAAAAGCCCCCGCGGCTCCCGCGGCAAACAGCGCCCACAGCTTCATGTAGGATACCGTTTCTCCTGAAAGGGGTTTCAGTATCTCGATAATGAACCCTGTAAGCACAATCATCGGCACAATCATGGAAAAATTCGTCAGCGTACAGGCAAAAGCCGCTTTTTTCAGGTCCTTATAACCCTCATCGTTTAACAGTAAGGCCGTTTGAAGTTTAGACATGGCCGTCATCCTCCTTTTGTTGTTCTATGCGCCATTTGACCGTCTTTGTATACACCTGCCACATACCGGCATACCGCCCATTTTGCGCCAGCAATGCATCATGGTTACCCCGCTGCACCACGCGCCCGCCTTCCATTACCAGGATTTGATCCGCCCCCCTCACGGTAGACAGTCTGTGGGCGATCATGATCACGGTCTTGCCCCGCATGAGCCGTTCAAAGGCTTTTTGGATTGCGGCTTCATTTTCAGGATCCGAAAAGGCTGTCGCCTCATCCAGCACCACAATGGGGCAATCCTTCACCATGGCGCGGGCAATGGCGATCCGCTGGCGTTCCCCGGTGGAAAGGTGTACCCCCTTCGTGCCGATCACCGTATCGTAGCGATCCGGCAATGCCATGATAAACTCGTGGCACTGGGCTGACCTGGCCGCCTCGGTAATTTGCTCGTCTGTGGCATGGGGGCTGCCCATGCGGATATTTTCCTTTACGGTCTGCCGGAACAAGAACACATCCTGAAAGACAAAGCTCACTTTGGACATCAGGTCATGGATTTCCATGTCGCGTACATCCACACCGCCTATCGCAACGCTGCCGCCGCTTACGTCAAAAAACCGGGGGATCAAATGGGCAACGGTGCTTTTTCCGCCGCCGGAGGGCCCCACAATGGCGGTAAGCTCCCCTTGCTTCGCGGTAAAGCTCACGCCGGACAGCGCCTCTGTACGCTGTTCTTTGTCGTAAGAAAAGGTAACATCCTGAAAGCTTATGTCAAACCTTGCCGGGGATTTCGGCTCTTTAGGCACAGGAAGCTCCGGTTCCGCAAGAATCCCGTCCATAGCCTTGACATCGCCTGAGATATGCAGAATCGCGCCGTTGGCATAGATCACTTTGGTGATAACCCCCGCCACGGACTGGGTGAAGATCAGGTAGAACAGCACGGTTCCCGCGTATGAAACATAATCATCCGTATACATCCCCGCCAGGATCGCCACAGGCATAAGAAACAAAAACACATGATTGATGATCGTCAATGACGCGCTGTACACGCTTTCCCCGCGCAATGTAAGCGCGATAATCATTTTGGTGTAACTTTGAATGGTTTCCCGCAGCCGCCGGAAAGAATGGACCGTCTGCCTAAAAAGTTTTACTACCGTGATTCCCCTGATATATTCCACCGTGGCATTGTTCATGTCCGCAAGCGCGCGCTGGTACTGATCCACCAGATCGACCGCGGTCTTGTCCGCGTAAATACGCGCCTGTTTAAACATAGCGATAAAAATGCCCGCCGTCGCGGCCGCGCCGAAGCGCCAATCCACCACAAAAAGGATCGCCAGCATCACCAGGGTAGCTGTTACGGCGGCGATGAAATCGGGCAGTTGGTGGGCGATGAAGGTTTCTATTTTTTCGATGTTTTCATCGGTGATTTTCCGCAGTTTGCCGCTGCCCGTAAGCACATGGAACCCAAGGGGAACCCTTGCCAGGTGCAAAGCAAAATCAACCTTCAGCCGGTACAGCGTACCGAAAGCGGCCACATGTGAAAACGTCAACGCGCAGAAATACAACAGGATGTTTCCGCCCGCGCCGGCAACCGCGATCCAGCCGTAAGAGATCAGCCGCGCCGCGTCCAGGTTTTCTCCCGAAAGGCTGAGTATGATCCCGTAAATGACCCGGTAGATGCAAAGATACGGAACAAAGCTCACTACCGAAGCCAGGGCCGATAGAATCAAAGAGACTATCACCAGCGGCTTCTTCATCATGGCCAATTCCCACAACCGCGCAAAGCCCTGCTTCTGTTTGCCCGGATTTTCCATTTTACGATTCCCCCTTTTCCGTTTCGTCAGCGGCAAACCTCAGGCCAAAGGCAAAGCAGGCCGCTTCATCGGGCTTTTTTTCCCTGCCAAATATCCGCTTGATTCTGGTAACAAGCGGGTTTTCAACCTGAAAAATCAGGCCCTGCTCAAACAGCCGCGCGCCATTCGCGATCACACGGGTTTGCCAGTCCCGCATCCATTTACCGTCGCCCCAGCCGTAAGTACCGAACAGGGCGACCCTTTTTCCGCGCAGCTTCTTTTCTATCGCGGTAAAGAAAGGGTCGAAGCGGCTCTCCTCCAACGCCTCTTTCCCCATCGCCGGGCATCCAAAGACAAAACGGTCATACCGCTTCGCAACGGATGGGTCGGTTTCGGTTACGCGAAGGAGCGTGGTTTGGCTCCCCCCGGCCCGCAGTCCCCGCTCAATGGTCTTTGCCATTGCCTCAGTGTTACCGGTGCGGCTCCAATAGATTACCGCCGTTTTATGCATATACCCGCCTCCGTGGTGAGAAGGTTTTCCTTAGGCATTTTATTTTTACTCCTCATTCTGTAAGTTACAGACTGTTCCAAAACCCGCGCCAGAGTTCCATGTTACGGTTCCTCCTTCCGAGCTCCGATTTTCCCTCTCCAAGACCCGGCGTCCTCTCTCCAAGACCCGGCGTCCTCTCTCCAAGACCCGGCGTCCTCCCTCAGAGACCCGGCGTCCTCTCTCAGAGACCCGGCGTCCTCCCTCAGAGACCCGGCGTCCTCCCTCAGAGACCCGGCGTCCTCTCTCAGAGACCCGGCGTCCTCTCTCAGAGACCCGGCGTCCTCCCTCAGAGACCCGGCGTCCTCTCTCCAAGACCCGGCGTCCTCCCTCAGAGACCCGGCGTCCTCCCTCAGAGACCCGATAATTCCCCTCGGAGCGGAACGAATTCCCTGCCTGAATAACGACAGCATAACACGCCTGTCTTTACACCCTAAAACCGGTACTGCACCGAAACTTGTACCGAGCGGCCCATGTTGGGGTCAACGTAGTATGTGGGGACCTGATTGTATGGCACGTAAACGGCCAATGACGCATATTTGGTATCGGCAAGGTTATGAACCGTGAGCAGCACGGCAAGGCTGCCGTCAAATTTCTTGGGAGCGTACCGCGCCTTCAGCCCCCAGATAAGGCGGGAGGCAATGTCCGATTGCTCGTTGGTATAATCATACCCGGCATACATTTCACTTTTGTACAGGACATCGGGACCGAGGCTTAACCCAAGAAATGGCGCGTGCAGCATGAGGGAAGCCTGAAGCGTATGTTTTGCCACCAGCGGAACAACTTTGCCTTCATAAATTCCTTCGGAAAATTCCGCGTTTACAAAGCTATAGTTAATATCCATACTTGCATATTCAACAGGCGTCAACTCCAGTCCAATGTTGGCGCCAAGCCTGTTGATGGGGTCCAAATTTACAGAACTAAATGACACTATATCCAGGAAGATTTCGTTATCGATCTTCAGGTAATAAAAATTCGCGTCCAGTTTTGCAATATCTTTTATGTTTAACCCGATACCGCCTTCGACCGTCCAGCCTTTTTCCGGTTCAAGACCGGTATTCAGGGAAATGGTCCCGCCCGGAAGCACCGGTGTTGTCAAAATTTCATCAGGATACGGGTATTTGAACTGGGTTCCGTATTTCGCGTAGACCTTTAAGAAGTCAAGCGGGTTGACCGTGACTCCCGCTTCGTAAACAAAAGCGCTCCAGTCTGTTGTTTCGTCCCCGTCCGTATATGACACATCTTGGCCCTGATTAGTACCCGACCACTCGTCCATGTGCCCGTTCAAAAATGCCGCGTCATAGCGTAACCCCGCATTCACGGAAAGAAACGGAAGGGGCTCAAAATTAACCAGAACCCAGGGGCCCAGCGTGAACTCGGACGCGGTTTGTACCGTAGGATTTGTTTCCTTAACAAGATCGCTGCTTATTGTAAGATCACTAAACGCAAAAAGCGTGTCAACGCCCCCGGTGAGGCGCAGGCCCATACCCGCAGGTTTGAACTCGGCGCTTACTTTGGGACGGAAGCCAAGCATTTGCGGCTTCATGGTTCTGACGCCATAGACAGGGGAATAGTATTTTACATCCGTATAGTTATAGGAGGCCGGCACATCAAGACTGAGGGTATCGTTAAGCGTCCAGGCAAAACCGATGCCGGCATTTATTGCGGCGGTTGAATAGTCCTCCCCGGAAGCCCCTCCGTTCTGCGTGGGGTCATCATCAAATTGATCTTTGGTTAAGCCTCCGGTAAGCAGTATGTTTTTAACGGAAAAGCCCACATTCGCCTGGAGGTTCATCTTGTCGTTTATATCAAAGATTCCCCGCAGTTCGCCGTTTCCCGCATCGCTTGCGGTATGTTTTTGGTAGCCCTGGGTTCCATGATGACCGCCGCTCACGGTAAAGCCTCCCCAGCCGGTAGGCTGATGGTGGGAAAAGCGCTGTTCGTTTTGAAAGAAACTTCCCGCGGAAACGGTAATATCCGTCTTTGCCGCGCCGGACTTTTTGGTAATGATGTTGATGACTCCCGCCTGGGCGTTATCTCCGTACTGGACGCTCGCCCCGCCGTCGAGTACCTCTATCCGTTCAACATCGGAAAGGTTAATCATGTCCCAGTTCACGTAGGTTCTTGTCTCAATGGGATTGAGTCTCATGCCGTCAACGATAACCAGTACCTTTCCCCGTCCGGAGTTGGCCGATATGCCCCGCATGGAGACATCCATACTGGCGCCTGTCGCGTCCCGTGTCACCCTGACGCCGGGCACGGTTTCCAGCACCTCGGTTATCGTTGCCGCTCCCGACTCGGCAATGTCCTCGGCGGTAATCACGGTAACAAGGCCAGCGACTTTGTTTGCCGATTCAGGCGTCCTGCTGGCGGTAACAACGAAATCAAGCGCGGTTTCAGCCTCCACAATAGGCCCGTAGTCAGCATCGTCATCCTGGGCAAACGCGGCCTGGAGAGCCGCGCCGGCCAAAAGAACCAAAAAAAACTTTTTCATAAAAGAGTCCTCCGTAATTAAAATGTCTGCGATTGACAAAATATTATTATTAGTACAATCTAACAACAGAATGGCAAAAAGAATCGGAAACATACAATGCTTTTTATGAAAATATGGCGGATTTAGAAAATCTTTTGGCGGTTCGTGATAATGAATCGCCGTCGGTGATTTATTAAGGAGGGCTTATGGAATCAACTATCGAAAAATTGCTTTTACCTTATATGCTCAAAAACGGATGCGAGTATATGAAAAGGGTAAAACTCGACAGAGACGGTCATATAGAATTGCAGCCTAAGCGTTCCTATGGGGAAGGGACCGCCCTGTTGAAACCGGCGGGTAAAAGTCTTATGGTGAGCGTATCGGACCTTACCTACCGGCAGCCAATTGACCATATTTCAAGAGACCTGCCTGAATATTTTCATATCAATCTTTGCCAGGGGTCTATACAGGGTATTGGTGGAAAGCACCTTGACGGAAGCTACTGCCAGCGCTGCCCCGCCGGATTTTTTCATCGCTCGGTGGGGATCTCGTTCCTGCCGGAATTCTTTGACACTTTTTTGAATTCCCGCCACGGTATCTCGCCGGAAGAAATAATTCACGCGATTGACGCGCTGGGCAAGTTCCCGCTGATCCCCGATGCCGCGGTGATACTGAAGCAGATCGGCGCCGCTTCTTTTACCGGGGACATTGGAAATGCCTGGATCGAAGCAAAAACAGTTGAACTGGTTTCGGTTGTCCTGGGTTGGCACAGGCGGCTTACGGCTGCGGCAGGCCCCCCGCTCAGGGAACATGACCGGCTGGGAATCGCGGAAGCGATACGCCATGCGGAGGAGCATTTTTCCGGTCCCCTTACCCTGGAGGCGTTGGCAGGAAAAGCCGCCATGAGCATGAGCAAATTCACCGCCGCCTTCAAAACGCACACGGGTATTTCCGCCGCCGCTTATGTCCGCCGTTTCCGCATGGACAAGGCGATGTACCTGCTCAAAAACACCTCCGCGCCTCTTGGAGACATTGCCGGGATGGTGGGCTACAAACACCAGTCAAGGTTTTCCACCCTCTTTAAGGAACAATTCGGCGTCGCGCCGGGGGCGTTTCGTAAAAGGGATTGAAAACCGGGAGTCGGGCATCAAATTAAGGCGGCGTACCTCGTCTGCGCGAACACAGCCAAACTATTTTTTTGCTATATAATTTCCAGTTGTAAATTTGCCAAATAAGCCTCCCCGCCATGAATGGGGTATCGCTTGTAGAGCGGCAGGGAGGCTCGATCGGTTGCGGAAATTGGATCAAGCGCTTTGCGCTTGATGACTCAACGCGTAGCGTTGAGTCGTTTACTACCAATTTTTGTAAGTGTTGCTGATTCTCGCCCGCCGCAAGCGCGCAAACAAGTTTGCGGCGGGGTATTAAACCCCAAAGGCGGAATAAATCACACCTCTCCTTTTTACTTAACGGCGCAGTTTCCAGAAAATTTCATTGGCCCGGTATATCTCGGCGGTGTTATTGATGTGGATGCGCCCCTCATCGACTTTGACGGCGCCCTCGGATATAAGCGCTTCGACCGCGACGGTTCCCGCTTTCTGCCCGACGCCGCACATTTCGATCAACTGTCCCGAATTAAAATCGGTCATATACCCGGAATTTCTGGCGGGAATGTTATTTCTTTCAAGATTCACGGCCAGCATATCGCGGATACGGTCAACAGGATCCTGTATCTTGCGATTCGCCAATTGTTTGGAAAGAAACCACACACGATCCGCAAGCTGCACGGCCATTTTCAGGAAGATCTGCGGCTGGGACAGAATGATCTGTTTGTAGCTGTCCCCGTTGATTACCGTGATTTCACATTCTTCGTAAGCATAGGCGTTGGCGGAGCGCGGCTTCGACTCAAGAAGTCCCATTTCGCCGAACATTTCACCGGTCTTTATATAGGACAGCGTAACTTCTTTGTTGTTGATGTTTTTGGTCAGCTTTACAGTCCCCCTTTGAATGATAAATAATTCATCGCCGCGGTCGCCTTCGCGGAATATGACTGAATCAGCCGCATATTGGCGGACTTTTGCTTCGGATGCTATATAGTTTTCCTTAACCGCCACGCCGCCTGGAACGACGCTTTCCGGCGGCAGCATGAGTGCTTCGTTCAAACCGCGGATAAGCGATGAAAATTCCAATAGAACCTTCATCGCGATTGATTTATGCGTCTGGGCAATGTCCTGAAACTGGTTTTTCTTTATCGCTATGACCGAGACATCGGTTTCCGCCGTGGCGGTGTTGCTATGGCTGCGGGCCGTTACCGCCGACACCGCCCCAAAAAAGTCGCCGGTTTTTAACATACGGTTGTCCAGCATGGGAGAGATCGGCACCTTTCTGCTGATTCTGACGTTTCCATCCTGTATGATAAAAAACATTTCGGCCAGCTCGCCTTCGGAATGTATCACCCATCCTTTCTTAAAAGAGAGTGTACCCCAATCTGCCATAATCTTAGCCTCCTTTGTACAAAATTTTTACGGACGCTGTTCATTATAACATGGGTTGCGAAAGCTATGCTAGGGACCGTGTTGCCGTATCAAAAAATTCTGTCCGAATTTCTTTTGTGACGCAATGCCCCGTTCCCGCAAGAAAGCGTTTATAATCTGATAACTACTCATAGTCAGCATTTTTCAGTTTTAAGAATATATTTTTTCTATGTATTATATAAATATTACAACTATTTGTGGCATTATTGATGTTAATATGCTAAATATGGCACTAAGAGATAAAATCTCCATGAAATATCCGGCACGGAAGGGTGTCAGCTACCTTTTCCCTACAACAGCGCTTCCAGATCGTCTACCAGCCTTTCAAACACAGCGCAGGCGGCCCTGACAGGGGCGCTGTCCGACATATCAACGCCGGCAAGTTTAAGGCTGTCTATCGGGAAGCGGGAACCGCCCGATTTCAGGAAGGCAAAATAGTCATTCCGCTCCGATTCACCGCCGCCCAGGACGCGCCCGGCAAGGGCAAGGGACGCCGATATGCCGGTAGAATACTTGTAAACATAGAAGGCGTTGTAAAAGTGCGGTATCCGCAGCCCTTCAAGGTCGCTTTCAGCCTCCAGCGTCATGCCGGGGCCGAAGTATTTTTCCAGCAGCTTCCGGTAAGTGGAGCGTAAAACATCGGCGGTAAGCGGCGTCCCCCCCTCCTCCAGATCGTGGGTGAGCTTTTCGTACTCGGCAAACATCGTCTGCCGGTACAGGGTGGCCAGAATGTCGTCCGCCCTCTTGTTTACCACGTACAGTTTCAGCTCTTTTGTGGCTGCGGTATCGCGCAGGTAGCGGTACAACAGCTCTTCGTTAAAGGTACTGGCTACCTCCGCCTCAAAAATAGTGTAACGGTAGTGCGCGAACGGGTTGTTACGGGCCGAATACCACGAGTGCATCGAATGGCCGCCCTCGTGCGCCAGCGTAAATATGTCGCGTATGGAATCTTCCTTGTAGTTCATCAGGATGTACGGATCGCCTGAATAGCTTCCGGCGGAAAAAGCGCCGCTCCGCTTGCCCTTGTTCTCGTAACGGTCCGCCCAGCGCCCCAAAAGCCCGTTTCGCAGCGTATCGACATACTCATTCCCCAGCGGGGAGAGCGCCTCCGATATAAGGTCTACCGCCTCGTTCCATGCCGTCTTTTTGAACACGCCGGCAGCGCCGCCGCCTGTGATCGGGGCGTACACGTCCCAATGCCGCAGCGTGTCAAGGTTTAACGCGCGCTGCCGCAGGTTGTAATAACGGTGAAGCGGGGCAAGGTTATCGTTTATAGTGCCGATAAGGTTGTCGTACACGGCCTCGCTGACATTATCGGGAAACAGCGCCGCCGCCCGCGCCGAGCTAAACCCGCGAATCCGCGCACGTATCACGTCCTTCTTGACGGAGCCGCCGTACAGGGCGGCAAGCGTCGTCTTGTGCCCGTCGAAGCGGGAATAAAACTGCCTGTACGCGCGCTCGCGCAAACGCCTGTCCGGGTTCTCCATAAAGACAGACCATGTTGATTGTGAAAGCGGCAAGTTTCCCATAGGCGTGTCCAGCGTTCCAAAATCAATGTCCACATTCGTCAGAACAGAAAAAGCCTCAGCGGGTATCTGATCCGCCTCGCTCTGTAGCGCGATGATCCGCTCCTCTTTTTCGCTTAAAATGTGCGGCCTCCAGCGCAAAATCCGCCTGAGCAATACCCTGTACTCCGCAAGCCGCTCATCCTCAAGGAACTTACGCATCAGATCATCGGGGACGGCCTGAATTTCGGGATTCGACCAGGCAAGCGCCGTCTGCGCCTGAGCCTGCGCCATCATGAAGCGCCCGGTCATAGACCGCCCGTTGTCATCCCCCTCATCCTCGCACTGCCGCAGATCGCCGTAGTACGCCAGGCGTTCTTCCAGCAGCCCCAAATCACGGCTAAAGTCCATGAAAGCAACGAGAGCCTCCACCCCAGAGGCAAGCGTTCCCTTAAAAGAGGGTATCTTTTCCGCCATTTTGTTGTACGCTTCCAGCCCGGCGGCCCAGGCCGCGTCGTCCGCGTACAGTTTCGATAAGTCCCATGTGTCATCCCGCGCCGCTTCCGATCGCGCAGGTATTTTTTTGTCCTGCATGGAAAGATTCTAGCAAATTTGCCGTACACCCGCCAAGCAGCCGGCGGCTTGAAAGCCGGCGGCTTGAAAGCCGGTAGCTTGAAAGGGTACGGGAAATGGGTCACAGTATAACCATGCTGGCGGCAGACTGCCGGCGGGACACTTTTATTTGTTTGTGAAAGGTAGTAGGATCATAAAAATGACTACGAAAAAAAATTTGGACAATCTTACGCCGCAGGAAATTGTGGTGGAACTGGATAAGTACATAGTTGGTCAGGAAAAGGCAAAACGCGCCGTGGCGGTTGCGCTGCGTAACCGTATACGCCGTTTAAAGCTGGAACCGGAAATTCGGGAGGATATAGCTCCAAAAAATATCCTTATGATAGGGCCCACCGGCGTAGGCAAGACCGAAATTGCCCGCCGTTTGGCAAAACTCGCCGGTTCGCCTTTCCTCAAGGTCGAGGCGACAAAGTATACTGAAGTCGGCTATGTCGGACGGGATGTGGAATCGATGGTGCGCGACTTGATGGCGGCCGGTTACCAGATGGTAAAGCAGGAAATGCAGGATGCGGTAAAGGCGGACGCGGAAAAACGCGCCGAGGACGCATTGTTGGACCTGTTGCTGCCGGGCTCCGGTTCCAAAAAACGCCGCGACAAGGAAAAATCTGATGAGAACATTAAACCGGTGATCACGCCTATGGGCGCCTTCTCTATCAACAACGATACTGACGGCCCCAGCGTGATGGGAACGGCGATTCAGGTCGGAATCCCGATCATTCGTAAACGTACGCGGGGCAAAGCCGCGGCGGAACAGACCGAGCGTGAACTTACCGAAGAGGAGAAGCTGGCCGCCGCCGTGGAACAGAACAGACTCGATAGTACGCGGGAAAAATTTCGCGCAATGCTCCGTCAGGGTAAATTTGAAGACAAGACGGTGGAACTTTCAGTCAGCCAGGATATACCGTTGCCGTCTTTCGGCATGATGGGCAGCGGCTTTGAGGAGATAGAGTCCAGCCTTTCCGGTATCGCCGGTATATTCGGCGGCAACAAGAAACGTAAGGTGCTTACCGTTAAGCGGGCGCGCGAGATACTGATCAACGAGGAAGCGGAAAAACTGATAGATACGGACCGCGTTACCGAGGAAGCCCGCCGCCGCGTGCAGGAGATGGGGATAATATTCATAGACGAGATAGACAAGGTTGCCGTAAAGGGCGACAGGGGCGGCGGCCACGATGTTTCACGGGAAGGCGTCCAGCGCGACATACTGCCCATAGTGGAAGGCGCGATCGTAACGACAAAATGGGGGCCTGTCGACACAAGCCATGTACTGTTTGTCGCCGCGGGGGCGTTCAACATCAGCAAGCCGTCCGATCTTATCCCCGAATTGCAGGGACGTTTCCCGCTGCGTGTGGAACTGGAATCCCTCGGCAAGGCCGAATTCCTCCGCATCCTTACAGAACCGAAAAATTCGCTTACCAAGCAGTACACCGATCTGCTGGCTACCGAGAACGTTACGCTGGAATTCACCGCTGAAGCGATTGACAGACTCGCGGCCTTTGCCGCCGATGTCAACTCCCGCCTGGAAAACATAGGGGCGCGCCGTCTGCATACGATAATGGAAACTTTGCTCGAAAATATTTCTTTCGACGCTCCCGACATAGCTCCTACAAAGATAACGATTACGCCGGAATTTGTTGATGAACGGTTAAAAGACATTTCCCAGGACCAGGATTTGGGAAGATATATACTGTAAGGAACTGCACGGAAATCATTTGACTGGATTGCTTCGTGCTCTACGGGTACTCGCAATGACGAATGGAAAGCTGTCATTGCGAGGCGGCGCAAGCGCTATGCCCTTGCTTACCGCAAACTCCTACCGTTGTGTGGCGGGGCGGGCGCTACGCGGTACGCGTGCGGCGCTCCTCCGTCTTTTTTATGTATTTACTTGACAAAAAAACGCATAATCCTGTACGATTTTTGCATAAATATACGGTTTTTGACGCGGCGGCAGCGCCGCGCCGGAATACCGTTTTACGCATTTTCTAAACAAGGAGAGAAATGTATGCAATTGAGAAAATTTGCCGCCCTGTTTGCGGCGGCGTTGACAGTTGCTTCCGGCCTGTATGCCGTGGGCAACAAGGAACAGAGTGGGCTCACTATCGAAAACGGGACCCTGACGATAGGGATGGAGATTGGGTATCCGCCTATGGAGTACTATGACGAGGATGGGAAGACCCCGATAGGTTTCGATGTGGACATGGCCAAGGCGCTGGTAGAAAAAATGGGGCTCAAGGTCAAGTTTATCGACACCGCGTGGGATGGGATATTTGCCGGTGTCGATACCGGGAAGTACGACTGTATCATCTCGTCCGTGACGGTTACCCCGGAACGGGAGGCGGCGCACAACTTTACCAGGCCGTACATCGCCAACGCGCAGGCCATGGTGCTGCTCAAGGGTTCGCAGGTCAAGGCGCGCAGCCCTGAGGAAACTTCCGGCCTGGGGGTAGCGTACCAGGCGGAGACCACTTCGGACATTTACATGGCGAAGCTGGCCGACCAGGGCGTCAATTTTACCCCCTACGAGTACGACAAGGTGATGAACTGTTTCGACGAGCTGCGCCTGGGCCGGGTGGACGTGATTGTCTGCGACAGCCTTGTCGCGGTTGACTATATCGCTCCGGCGGACAGCCCCTTCGAGATCGTCTGGCAGGGGCCGGCTGAGGAAGTCTTCGCCATCTGCCTCAAAAAGGGGAATGACGCGCTGACCGCCGCCCTCGACAAGGCGCTGGACGAACTGTTTGCCGAAGGAACCATCCTGCGGCTTTCCAGGGAAGTGTTCAAGATCGACATGGTAAGCGCGGCCAGGAAGTAGCTTGGCTGTGTAGGGCCGCCGCGTCAGGGAGACTTTTATGGATGCTGTTAAAAGAATGATCTTGTGGATACCGCCTCTTCTGGGAGGCGCGAGGGTTACCATAGCGCTGACGATCCTCGCGGTATCAGGGGGCCTGGTGTTAAGCCTCTTTCTGGCGCTGGGAAAGATGTCGAAGAACACGCTCGTCAGCAGGCTTTCAAGCGCCTACATCTTCTTTTTCCGGGGCACCCCCCTTTTAATGCAGCTCTACTTCATCTACTACGCGCTGCCCATGGTGTCCCCCGTTTTTATCATAAAAACGGGGGA
>JAIRMP010000173.1 GCA_031258615.1 Spirochaetaceae bacterium
CCCGGCAATTCCGCCCAGATGGCCGCTGCCTGAGCTGTCCGCGTCCACCTCAATTGAAAAATGCGTTGCGGATCGGGAAATACTGCTTGTGCCGGCAATTTTACCGGCGACCCCACCCACGTAAAAATTACCGCCACCCGTTTTTTTCACCTTTAAACCTTTTGAAGGGCCGCTGACCTCTACCCCGCTGATCGAGGTATTCATGGCGAAGCCGGCAAGCGCGCCCAGCCCCTGTTCGCTCGCGCCGGAAAGGTCGATGACGGTATTGGTGATTACCAGGTTGAGATCTTCGATCTTCGCGTCGTCCAGGTAACCAAAAAGGCCGACATACTGGAAGTTGCCTGTATCCGCCAGCTTGAGGCCGCTTACCGTGTGGCCGTTCCCGCTCAAAGTGCCGGAAAAAGCCGCGGCGCCTGACTTGCAGAGCGGCTCCCATTCACCGCCCAGCTTAACATCCCGAATCAGGGTGTAGTTCTCGTTTCTGGGATAACCGGCGTTCTTGCCTATCATCCCAAGATTATTTCCACTTTTTATGGGTATATAGTTTGCATTCACATTAAGGGTAATATTTTTTCCGAGCTCGAACTTTTCCGGGTTACCCTGGTTGTAATAGAGAGTTTTGCCCGGACTCTCCGTCATTTCCACCCAAAAAACGCCGTCTTCGCCATCCTCCGCCAAGACCGGCATCTGCCACTTCCAGTTGGTTCCGTCTAAAACGGGAACGGTCTCGCTCACCACAGCCCCCCCGCTGTCTATGACGATGACTTTTGTCATAGTCCATTCCAAAAAAGCACCCTGGAGGATTATATGGCCTGAGATGTCGAGCGGTTCGGGCGGCTCCTCCGTCAAGTTACAGCCGGCAAAAAGCGGCCAAATCAGTATCGAAAGCACAATAGCCCGAAATTTCGCGTCCATGTAACAGTATAGCAGGGTTAAAGCGGGGGAAACAATTGGCAGTGAATAGTGAGTATGTCGCGTACTTGAGTTAAAGTTGACACAAGAGGAGTGGAAAGATCGGGTAGGAGTCCGCCCATTATGTTTAAGGCGCGCCCTGACAGTCCTGAATGAGTGATTCCTTATTCGCTTTGGCGGTTGAATTTCCGGCATTTGGAGGTCAAGTTCAACCTCTTGGGGCCAGGGCCGGGTCTACGGGGTTGTTGTTCAGGTAAACCATGAAAAAGAGCGCCGCCTGACCTGATACATCGTCTATGCCAAGCCGTCCCAGTTCCATCCCGGTTGTAACGGAATCACCTGACTTTACGAAAAGAGTTTCGCAGCCGCCGTACACATACAGGTAACCGTCAGCGCTCTTTACTATCACAACCCGTCCGAAACCACGGTACGGCCCGGCAGACAGTACCGTTCCCGGCAGTATGCAGAAAACGCTTTCACCCGGTTCCCCTATAATGGCCACGCCACTCAGTTTTCCGGTCATGTAGGCGGCTTCCTTTGGTTTGACAGGCCAGACCAGGGAAAGATCGACGGTACGCACCACCGGCGGCGATATTTTGATTGCAGACGAGGCAGGCGTTTGAGCCGTTACGCTTTGCGCCGCGGCCGGATTACTGTTCGCGGCCGTCCGCATAGTGTTTTCAGGAGTAACCGGTATTTTCAGGACATCGCCCGATTTAAGAACATAAGCTTCCGTAAGGTTATTGATAGTACGAAGTTCCTGGATGGAAATACCGTACTGACGGGATATCCCAAAAAGTGTTTCGCCCTTTTGAGCGCGGTGCAGAACCACCGCCGGCGCGTTTGTATCCGGATTGATAGGCGGCACCATGGCAGGTCTAGTTGGAATTCGCAGACGCTGTCCGCTCTGAATCCTGCGCGCGTCATCAATGCCGTTTATAAAAAGAATCTCCTCAACCTTTACATCATACTCGCGGGCCAGCCCATAAATCGTTTCACCGCTTTTCACTACATGGATTATATCGTCATCAGCAAAAAGCGGGATACAGAGAAAAGCCGCCGCCACCAGCAGCGCAAAAACAGTTATGGCACAGGGGCGGCTGCGCTTTTTGGCCGCAATAATGATGTTTTTTGTTGTTTCAGCCCGCATACATACAGTATCGGTTTTTTCCCGGAGTTTTATTAGCTAATTAAGCCTGACTCGCCGGCAATGAACAACCGGGGCTTGTTGATCGGCGGCCCCGCCAGCCAAATGCCCTTTTCAACTTGCACGATGGGAGGAGGCGTTCACCGTACCTGCGACGTACGTGATTGTTAATTACCGGAGTACCGGTTATAATTCCGTATGCCTATAAATATACCACAGGATTTACCCGCATTTGCTGAATTAACGCGGGAAAATGTCTTTGTCATGGCTTCCGAGCGCGCCGAAAAACAGGACATACGGCCGTTGAAAGTTGCCATCGTAAACCTGATGCCGACTACGGTAACTACCGAGATACAGTTGCTCCGCCTGCTCGGAAACACGCCGCTTCAAGTTGACATCACGCTGCTCCGCATGGACAGCCACGAGGCGCATAACGCGCCGCCCGGGCATCTGGATCGTTTTTACACGAATTTGGGAATGATAAAGCAGGAGTCTTTTGACGGACTCATAGTAACGGGAGCGCCGGTCGAGACCCTGCCTTTCGAAGAGGTTGATTATTGGGATGAGCTTTGTGAACTGCTTGAATACTCAAAAAAGCATGTCTGGTCGGCCCTGCATATCTGCTGGGGTGCCCAGGCGGGGCTTTACTACCATTACGGCATCCCTAAAATTCCGCTGCCTGGCAAACTTTTCGGCATATTCAGCCACAATGTGAACGAAAAACTCACACCGCTGTTCCGCGGTTTTGACGATATTTTTCTGGCGCCGCAGTCACGCCATACCGAAAGCGACAGGAACGCTATCACCGCGTGCGGCGAACTTTCCGTACAGTCGCAGACACCCTGCGGCAGCCCTTTCATCGTTACCGCGCGGGATTGCCGCGAAATCTACATCAACGGCCACCTGGAATACGATCCGCTGACTCTGGATTCCGAATACCGCCGGGACAAGGCCAAGGGTCTGGCAATAAATGTGCCTCAAAACTATTACCGTAACGACGACCCTTCGCAGGCGCCGGTTGTACGCTGGCGGGCGCACGCCTACCTGTTCTTCTCAAACTGGCTCAACTATGTGTACCAGGAAACGCCTTACGACCTGAACGAACTGGCCTAAACTTCAGGCTGGATGCCCCCCCCCCCCCCTATGTCTGCTGACCCTTCGCGGCTGCCGCACGTTTGTCAGACTAGGTCGTGGCGGAAACAACTCACTAAATGGTCGTTTACAAAACCTGATGCCTGCATAAAGGAATAAATTATCGTGGGACCGACAAAGGTAAAGCCCCTTTTTTTTAGTATTTTGGAAATTTTTGTGGAAAGCGGTGTAAATGGCGGGATCTCCTTCATCGTTTTGTAGTGATTAACTATCGGTTTTCCGTCCACCCAATCCCACATCCATGTAGAAAAATCGTGCCCCTGATCCCGCATAGCCAGGTATGCGCGCGCGTTTTTAACCGCCGACTCGATCTTGCTCCTGTTACGGATTATCCGCTTGTCCGCCATGAGGCGCTCTACATCTTCCTGCCCATAACGCGCGATAATTTCCGGATCCATGTTGTCAAACGCCTGTCTGTATTCGTTGCGGCGTTTAAGGATCGTTACCCACGAAAGCCCCGCCTGCGTGCCGTCCAGCACGAGTGCCTCAAACAGCCTGATGCTGTCATGCTGCGGCGCCCCCCATTCATCGTCATGGTAACGGGTGTACTCTTCATCACCCGTACACCAGGGGCATCGAACCAATTCCACCCGGACATTTTAGCAGGTTGCACACGATGGTTACAACATCACCGCCGGATGCCGGTAGATTTTTACAGGCAGGAGTCTCATTTTCCGTGAATTTTGCCGGGCATTTGATGATTTTCCATGAAAGGGGGAAATCCTGTGGCAAGCCGCGAAGCGGCCTGCCACCCCCACTCATTAACCTGTTGACGGCGAATTGGGGGGGTGGGGGGGTATTCCACCTTGAACTTGTCGACCTCAGTAATCAACGCGTCAGGTTCCCAGCAGCTTCCGGCGGCGGCTACTTCCGGGTTTGCTTCCACGATGCTTTTTACGAACTGGTTGTAGAGCCGCCGCCTCTGCGATATGTCCACTTTCCCGGAGCGCTCCATAAGCTGTGACGCCGTGCGCGCAGCGGACATATACTTGCTAAACCAAATTTCTATTTCCAGGGCGTTTACCTGCGCCAGGTTTATGACGTCTTTTACAATTATGTTTTCGATCTCTTTCCGCGCAATGTTTAAAATCGATCCAGTTTAAAATCGATCCTACCAGTATGCCAGAACCGATAATGTTAATTCCTATTATCATTATCGCAAGTTTTTTATCTATTTTCATAACAATCCACTTAAAAACGATCCGTATTCCCGTTCGGTTTGTCATCTTAAGAGGCTATTTTTGAATTTACGGACCTCCGCGGCAGGGTTACTTTATAGAACCCATCGGCGTCCCCCTCGAATATTTCGCTGAAACCAGCCTGAATTGAATTTTCCGCCTTCGCGTTAAAATCCATGCCGCCGCAAATACCACTTTAGTAAAAGTAATTGAAAAAGCCTCATTTTAATACAATCACAAGTCGAACTGTTGATTGAGGATGCAATAGGAAACCGGCTACGCTGTCTTTGCTACTTATCTTGTTGACAGCGGGCGACTTCTCCCTTTTTCTATGGAAGCAACCACTGCCTAGGAAAATTCCCAAACATCCTACCTGCGTAATATTGGCGCAGACTGGCCTGCTTCATATCATGCTGGAAAACGATGGGTGATACTGGACTTGAACCAGTGACTTCTACCGTGTGAAGGTAGCACTCTCCCACTGAGTTAATCACCCAAAAACTAATGCTTTGACAGAGGTCATATAAAGCTTATAAACCATCGTAAGAATCTACGGCAGTTTTGTCAATGGGCCGATGAATTCGTACAAATACCAGCTTTTCCCCTCGACAGAATAGGAGTTACCCGCATTTAATAATAAAAGCTTAAAAGGTATCCGGTTCATGCTTGCCTTGAGTTTTGAGCAGCATATTGAGACCATTTTCAAGCTGCTCAACGCTCAGGCTATCCGTGACCTCCTTCTCACTAATAATTCCTCTTAATTCTATGCGTTTATCCTGCACGATTTCCTCCGGGCACGGTACCCAATAGAAACAGTCCCGAAACTTCCCCCATTATTCTTATTTTCAGGCAATTCTGCCCCGAACGGGGGTGGATTCATCCTCACCGGGGGCAGATTCAACATAAATCCGCCTGCATATCGGGGCTCTTTCAAACCTTCAGTTTTGAAAGAGCAACCGCTGAAAACAAGCCTCTGCAAAACGAACCGGGTTTTGCAAGATGCTCTATCGACCAAATCCAACAAAAGGAACTGTATATGTCAACAAGTAAAGATTGGCTGCCCAACGACCGCGACGGCCAGTTAGCAATGTGCCGGGCCTGGATAGCCGTTGCGGTACCCAACGAGTCCGCGTGGGGCATACCTCCGGCGGCCATGCGGGAGCTGAACACCCTCTGTCAGGCGGCGGAAAACACCCTTGCCGCGGCAAAAAACGAAACCACCCGCACCCCGGTGGCAACCGCCCGATGCAAAGAGGCGTTTGACGCGATGACCGCCAAAATGCGGGACGCCAAAAGACGCTATTTTCTGCCCCACCCCCCCCCCCCACGTGCAGACGCGCCAGCCGCCTTACGGCGGCCGCTATTCACTATTCACTCGCGCGGCGCGGCGAACAGTAACTCGTCAGAGTTGGAAACTGCGGGGGTTCTGTCAGGCAGGGAAACCGAGCCTTTGTATTTTTCGGCTATGTAGTTGTAAAGGGATTCGTAATTGTTTTTTTGTGTATCAATGAATTTAAGAAACGGCACGAACATCTCAAAAGAAATTACTTTGGGAACATAACTCTTGCCCGGCGGGATTTTGATGTTGTCCGGGCCGGGTGGTATAACGATATACTCTCGTTTTGCCGCCTCCGCTTTTGCCTCGGGTGTAGCGAGCGTGGAACTCAATACGCGTCCGTCTTTTTTCAGAAAGAGCCAGACATCATAAAGGTTTTTGCCGCCGGCGGCGCAAAGCGCGTAATCGCCGCTCGTTTTGTCAAAAAGGCTGCTGTATGGAAAGCGGCGAATAAAGCCCATGGGGTTTTCGATGAACGCAATATATGGGTAAAAACATTCACGGAATTGAAACGTTAATTCCCCGTCCAGCCCTGCATCCGGGGCGCTTACATGGAAGTCCTGTTTTTCGCAGCGGTAGGTAAAACTGCCTCCCGGTATGGCGGAATTGAGAGAATCATACGTGCAGGTCTTGTAATCTATCCGGAGGACGGCGGATGCTCCGTTTTTTACAGCCCTCTTGGGCAGTTCCCACGCCGGAGAGAGTATGTCTTTGTAAATGTCCATAGAATTTTTAAAAAGGAATTCATACTTGCTTTTGTTTTTTGATATTAACATGGTGAACGCGCCGAAGTGCCGCAATGAAAGAACCTTAGGCGTGAACGGCTGGGCGTCGGTGCAGCGGGGCGCCTTCCCCATGGGCGGCTCGGTAACATACCCCCAGTTTTTTATTTCTTTTTCACATTCGGGGATGTCTAGCAGTGCTACCGTCACGTTTCCGCCTGAGCTAGGAAATATCCAGATGAACCGGTCGGTGTCAAGGCGGTAGAACACGGCGTAAGCGCCGCTCTCATTGTTGAAAAGGCAGGCGTACGGAGTGTTGCGGAGAAACATGTGCGGGTCCCATACAAAGGAGACATATATTTCGATGCACTGTTGAAATTCAAACGCCAGTTTTTTGTGCAAACGCGCGGGCAGGTCTGATTTGAGAGAAAAAGCCGACCGTGCGGTAAGGACACGAAACTTACCTCCTTTTACGTCTGAGGCGGGGTCCAAACATTCATAGGAGCAGGAACTAAAATCTATCTTAAACATAAAAGTCTCCTTTTAATCAGCTATCCTCCGGGTCGGGGAAATCCGTCTGCACACCCAGATAGTCCGCGCTTTTTATCTCTGTGGACACATCACCGTAAGAGCCGCCGTAACGGAATACGCCGGTCTGCACCTTGATGAATTTTACGGCGGAAAGAGCGATGGGTGTGCCGTCCGCCTTCATCGCGTTGCTGATGGAGAAGGTGTTGCCCACAGCGTCGGCATAACCGGGCATGGGGGCAAGGCCGCCGTAGTCGGCGGTAGCGATGTTGCCATCGTCGCGGAGCAGGGTGCAGGTGTAGGTTACCCAGTTGCCGGTGTCGCTTACACCCCATCTGAAGGGGAAGCCGCCGGGAATCATGTGGCTCCTGCCGCGAGAGTCGGCCCAGTAGACATCGCGGATCGCCTGTCCGTACTGGTTTACCTCATTGATTTCTGAGTTGTTGATATAGGTAACGGCGTAACGGCGGGTGATATAGTTCCTCCATTTTGAGTCGCCTTCATCGCCGCCGCGCAGTTCGTACCACGTCTCATCAGGCATACCGTTTCCGTTCCGGTCTTCCTGCACCCAGACGACGCCGGCCTCGTGCCAACCGCCGAAGGCGTTCCCGTTGATCACATAGCTGGACTGGTGGGGCACCGTCCACACCTCGTAGCCTCCGGCGCTACCCAGGCTCCAGCCTATGCCTGTGCCGCCCTCGCACATCTGCCCCGGCCCCATGTGCCGCAACATCCGCCCGTTTGCAAGCACCTGTTTCACCCCCACAGACGCCAACTTTTTCTCATCCTGAGGCTGTAGCGCTTCCCCGAAGGTTCCGGGAGTAAACGAGTCTGTATTCGCATAGCAGACAAGCTGTGTGTAGGCGGTTTTGGCGATGGGATTCCCGTCCAGATAGCTTTTGCCGGTAACGGTAACGCTGATTGGGTAGGTTCCGGCGGTTGATGGCGTAACGCGAAGGAATTCGCCGTTGTTTGTCGTGGTGTAAGACGCGCCGCCGCCGACCGTCCACTTGTAGGTTGTGCCCGCCGCGTCCGAGTGGTCGGCGTTGAACCCTACAAGGTAGCGCACAGGCGCGATGACGAGCGTCTCGCCCAGCCTCGCGTAGTACTTGCCTTTATCGGCGGTATCGTTGCTTTTCCAGTTTACGCCGTTGGGGTTGCCCGCGTGGCGCATATAGCCGTAGTCGAACCACACCGCCGGTTCAACGTCGATCACAAAGAGATCAACCTTGAAGTCCCTGCCGTCAACGGTGAACGATACGGACTGCGGTCCTATCTGGTTCGGCTTGAAGGCGGCGACCGCCGGGGCAAAGTCCGCGTCCGTGAGTCCGCCCGGGCCGTAGGAGAGGGTGACCACGTTCGGGTCGCTATAAGCGACGTTGCTGGGATTGCCGCTTGGTCTGACCGCCAGCTTGACATTGGCGTATTGGGGGTTAAAGCCCTCGCCCTTGATGCGGGCGGGCCGGCAGTAGTTAAGCTGGTAATTGTTCATTATCCAGTTAATGTTGTTGACGGTTACCAACGCGCCGCTCCCGATGCGGGTGGTTACTGTGAAAGCCGCGGTCTTGCCGTTCACCTTGGCCGTCAGCGTCTGCTTCCCGCGCCACTTTCTGTCGTAGTCCCAGATAGAGGCGTAGGATTTGAGGTTCTGCGCAGTATCGTCCGAAAAATAGCCGGTAACCGTGAGATTCGTCTTGTCAAAGTCCTTTCCGAGATCCTGCGTCCTGCCCGCGGCGTAACTCGCCGTGATTGACAGGAGCACCCTGTCGGAGTCCATCACCATTATATAGAAAGAAACAGGATCGTAGTCCACCGATACCGCCCTAACCTCAACCTTATATATCTTTTCAGGAACCATATCCGGCTCTTTTACAATCTCCCATTCATCATCATTCATCGGGTCAACAGAAGCGTCGTCATACAGCCAGCCCACCGCCAGCCCCGCCGGGTCAAAGGCCATATTCCGCCCATACACCGTAATTTCCGGCGGTGATATGATCTTAACGCCTATTATCTGCGCCTCCGACTCAATCTCAATCTCAGGTTCAACTTCCGGTATACTCTTGGCGCCGGAATACTGCTCACACGAAAAAACCAGCGCCGTCGCTATCAGCACCGCCGCGGCCAGCAAAAAATTAAATTTCATGTTTTTCATAAATCCCTCACTCCTCACTGCCCTGCAGTTCTAATATGCCTATACACGCTATGGGCGTTCAGCTTTCCCGCTTGGTTGTAATCCGCCGCCGCTTTCTTTTCCTCTCCCAGCGCGTGATAGGCGTCGGCGCGTTTAAGGTACGCCGGGACAAGAGACGGGTTGAGCCGCAGCGCGTGCGAAAAATCGGCGGCGGCGTTTGCGTACTCCTTTTTTTCCATATAAATAACACCCCGCTCGAAGTAGGCCGGAGCGTTGGCGGGATCAAGCCGAATACTCTCCGAGTAGCCGGCGAGAGCGCGGTCAACGTCCCCCATCTTGGAATACGCGACGGCGCGATGGTAGCAGGCCCGGCCAAAAGACGGATTGAGCCGCAGAGCCTCGTCAAAATCCGCCAACGCGCCGTCGTAGTCCTTTTGATAGAGAAACATCGCGCCCCGGTTGTTGTACGAGTCGGCGTAGTCCGGGTCGAGCGCGATCACCGCGCCGAAATCCGCGGCTGCCTCGGCGTACCTGCCCATGCGGGAATAGGCCAGCGCGCGGCAGTTAAACGCCTCCAGGTCCAGCGGGTCCAGTTCCGCCGCCCGCGAAAAGTCCGCAGCCGCCTCGCCGTAACCGCCCCGCTCCAGATGGACAAGACCGCGTTCATAGTAGACCGCCGCAAAGCCCGGATCGATCTCCGCCGCCCGCGTGTACGCCCTGACCGCCCTCTCGTTATCGCCCTTTTTGCAATAGGCGTAACCCGCGCCGCGGCAGGCGAGGGCGAAATCCGGTTTCAACGCGTGAGCGCGCTCAAAGTCGGCGGCCGCGCCGTCATAAGCCTTCTTCAAAAGGTAGACAACCCCGCGGGCGTAGTACAGCGTCGCGTCGTCCGGCGCACGCGCCAACTCCTCTTTCAACTCTCCGGCGGCCCGTCCGTACAGCTTCCGTCCTGCGTACCCCAAAGCCCGCTCCAGACAAGCCGCCCCGTCCCGCCTCAACTCCTCCAGCAAACGCAAAGCAAGCCCCTTGCCCCGCGAGAACTCATCCCCGCCCCCGGACTGCTTCAACCGCAATTTTTTACGCACCCCTCATTCCTCACTCTTCACTGCCGCCGCCAGCCCCGTTACCGGACCGCTCCTAGCCCACTCTTCACTGCTCACTTATTCACACCCCGCTCCCCCGTCAGACTCGTCAGCCGCCTTTCTGCGGTGTAACCGCCTTGACTGTGCTGAACATACCGCGTTTCAGGGAGACCTTGCGGGACGCCTGGTGCGTGGTTTCAATCGTTACGTCCAACGCGTTCACGTTCTTGCCGCCGATGCAGTAGTACACGGCGAAAGGACCGTCCGGCTTGCACGGCGAACTGTACTTGTTCGGCTTGGTAACCAGAAGCGGCGAGCCGAGCGCGATCCAGAGCCGGTCCTCGTCGTCGTCGTTTTCGTCCAGCGACTGCTCGTAGACAAGATCCCAGAAGTAGAAACTGTGCACGACCGGCGTGTTGTAGACCAGCGTTGTCGGCGCGTCCACGATGCCGCAGTCCACCGTTGGTATCCCCGATGCCGTGAGCGTTTGCCCCGTGAGCGCAAGGAAATTCTCCACCTTTGTCCGGTAGAGTTGCCAGAAGGCGTTGGTCCCGCTGTTGTAGATCTGCGTGAGGATGTAGAGCCAGCTCTGGCCGTTCCGCATCGCCGCGCCAACCGCGATGATGTTGTAGGCGGTCGCTTCGGGAAGCGGGTCGTCCGGATTCGGCGGCATCGTGTACACATCGCCGGTTATCTTTATGTCCGCCACCCCCGGCCATTCTTCCGCCTCGGCCTCCACCGCGCAGATATTCGAGTCTGTACTGTTTGTCCGGCCGGTGAAGAACTGCTCGCCGCCGATCGCGGGGACGAGCAGCCAGACGACCGCTCCGTTGCGGACCGGGATGATGGACTGGGCGTTTTTCCCCACGAGTGTTTTAGCCACTACTTCGATGTCGCCTTCCTCGTCTATGTCGAGCCTGAGCAGTTGGCTGGGGCCGAATGTGGTGGCCGAAAGCGTGGCGCTGATGTAGAGCGCGTAGAGCTTGCCGCCCATGATGATGACCGCCTGCCCGCGGGCGTCAGGAATAGTCAAATCATCGTTCAGGTCGTAGGTCTTGACTTCCAGATTCGTGCTGTCCCCCGCCCCTTCCAGCTTGTACTTGTTCACCCTGGTGATTTTCTGGGTCTCATAGTCGATGATGTAGAGGTAGTCGTCCGTCTCCGCGATGCCGTGCGGGTTGAACACCACCTCCGTCGTTGTGCCGGGCGCCACGAGCTTTACGTCTTCCGTCCGCGAAATCCAATTCCCATCCGTGAACGGAACATACACGGTGAACGTGCAATGGGACGGTATCTCCCCGCCCTGACTCCATATCTTGACCACCACGATGCGGAGGCGTATCTTGCCCCCTCTCGTGTCGGTATACGAGAACACCGCCATATCCGGCACGCTTGCGGCGATGGACACATCCTCCGCCGGCATCGGCGCGACAATCGTCCCGAGGTCGTCCGGCCCCGAATTCTCCCGCCCAGCAATCTGCATCACCTTGCCGTTCAGGTACATCTCGTCAAAAGCCGCGTACGTAATCAAAATCCTGTTTCTGTGTTTTCCCATAAAAAACTCCTTAAAAAAATATATTTGCGTCGCCGCATAACGGCGTTAACGCCTTGTCAATTAGCCATCGGCAAACTTAGTCCATCAGTGAGAAATTCTTGAATATTTTTCAACGTAATACTATTTGCCCCAAAGCGTACATTATTATTGCTGTTTCCGCTTAAAGTAACAGAATCACCGCCGGCCATGTAGAAACTGCCGGCGACCCATCTTGAATAGACCGCCTCAAAGTATATCAAACTACCGCTCGCACCGAGGATGCAGTTGGTGATGGAGCCGCCCATGATACGGAGCCTGCCGCCTTTGTCCGCGGCGGGGGTTTTACTGCTCTCATTAACTACCGTGATAACACTGCGATTCACTTCCGCATTATTTTCATATTGTTTTGTCAGTAACGCTCCGTTCTCCATTACCAGCATGGCGTTTCTGTGAACGTATAATAATGAGTTATAGATTGTGGTTCGCACATTCCCCATTCCCTCAACGGTGATGTTGTCGCCCAGAATGAGTGTTTTCTTAATGAAAGGGCCGTTATTCTTACTGCCTATATAAAAAAAAGTATCCATATTATAGGGAGGACTATCAAAACTTGTACCTTTGCTAACGGCGCTAGCGTTGCCGCCGTGTTTCAGTATCTTTGGACTGCCGCACCCGCGCAGCCGCAAAACCACATTCGCCGCGTCCATAAGCCCAAACTGTATCCGCGGCAGGTCGATCTCGTCCTTTTCCACCCGCAGCAGGTATTCGGTCTGCGCCTGGGCATTGTCGTTCACCCACTGGACCGCGTCCAGCATTTTTTCAAACATCGGCGTATCTGTGTCCGCTTCCTCTCCCGTTCTGGCGTTCACCCGCGTCAGGGTTTCCGCGCCGGTCAAAGGCTCCCACTCGTCATAGCCGCCGGTATTATCGCTGGTTTTCAACGTCCTTTCATCGCCCCCGTCCGTGTACCGCGTTACCACAAACAGGGCCGCGCCGGTCGTATCGGGCGTTACGTTCAGCGTTACCGCCACATCGTTCAACGTAAAAGACCGCGTCCCGCCTTCAAACAGCAGGTCCCTCGTGTCCACAGAAAACACCGCCAGCGTAGCTGTAACCGCAATCCCGTCCGCCGACGCTTCCGTTACAGTAGTCCCGCTTTCCGCCTGTGTTACCTTAGCCGCATCGGCGCCGCCAACCGTTATAGTCTGTCCGGACGGGTTGTCAACCGCTAAGTACGCCGTGTTGTACTCGCCCGCCGTCAGCATCCACGCGCTCTCGCTCCAGTTGTCAAGATCCGCCGCAGTCTCCGAACTGTATGCTTTTGGTAAAAAATCTATTTTGGCGCCGCCGCCTTCACCGTCATCGTCTCCGCCGTTCTCCGCTACTACATCACCGGTTACGCCGGAAATCGCGTTTTTATAGCCGGTAACGCCTACTTCCACCTTGATATAATTGGCTACATCCTCCGCACTTGGCGTATACGTCCCGCCTGACGCGCCTTCAATGGGCAGCCATTCACCGTTTTCTTCACCGCCTGTCCCGCTCCTTTTCCATGTATAGGTTTTATCCAGACTCGCAACCGTACCGGCAAGCTCCCCAAAATCCGGCGCCGCCGTTAAAGTTGCCCCCACCCTGACATCCCCGGTTATCGTTACCGAGCCGGTAAGCGTCCGCAGACCGGACGTTACCCCCAAACCCTGATCACAGCCTGCCATTGCAAGCAAGATCACCAAAAGCGTACCCAAAAATAAATGCTCCATTTTTTTCATAATTTTCGCCTCTCTCGATCCGCCCCGGCAAAAACGCCGGCGGCAAAAATACCCGCCACCCCAACGGGATGTTACGTGGGTTTTATTAAATTAAGAGGGTTTGTTACCAAAGCGCGTAACCGCGTTGCAAAAATCAGAACAGGATGGTACAATTACAACGCTTTCATATCGCCTGCGGCGGCTTGAATCTGGCAAGACGCGGTCGCCGCAGGTTTCCTCTTTAATTTACAAATCTACACCCCCTCCCACTCATCAATCAGTGAATAGTGATTTTGTTACTCCTATTCA
>JAIRMP010000263.1 GCA_031258615.1 Spirochaetaceae bacterium
TTGAGCGCGGCGTAAAACAGGGATGCCGGGATGATCGCGAGGAAGCGGCTCCGGGCGAGCAGGGCGACGGACAGACCCGCCCAGCCGAGACCGCCACTGAAACCCTGGTAGCAGAGGCCGTATGTCCCGGCGACGGCGAAAAAACCCGCGAGTCCGCCAAGTCCGCCGGAGAGAGCCAGCGCCGGAGCGTGGCGGGCTTCCGCGTCTATGCCGCCATAGCGGGCAAAGTCCGGGCTGCCTCCGGCTATGCGAAAGCGGTAGCCCGCTCCGGTCTTGGCTATGAAAACCCAGGTGGCAAGGCAGGCGGCTATCGAAAGTATGAATGAAACGGAGAGATTCGAGGGCGGAAGTATGCGCGGGAGGACGGAGCGCAAGCGCGCCGTCGCCACGAGATTCCCGCTGTCGTCGCGGAGCGGGCCGGCGATAAGGTAATCAACAACGGGTATGAGCGCGAAAGAGAGCAAAAAACTTGTTATCAGCACGTCCGCCCCCGCCTTTTTTTTCAAAAAGGCGGGGGCGGACACCGCTCCGCAGGCGCAGCGGCGAGGGCGGCGAGGGCGAGCGATACCGCAGCCGGGCATGAGGGCGGCAGGAAGAGCAGCACGGAGGCGGCCCGCGTGATCCGGCTCCGGTTCTCCGGGCGGTCTTCTATCTGGGGGAAGTCCACGGGGATAAGGTAGTTTCCGCTGTCGCCGATCTGGATGCCGTACCCGGCGTACCCAAAAAAGCACTCGCTGGTGGGGTTTGCGGAAAGGCGCTCTACATGATCCGCAACGGCCTTGTCAAACTCGTTAATGCCGAGGTTGCGCTACAGGTCAACCTGATAGCCCAACTGTGTAAGGTCGGCGGCAAAACCTTTCGATCCCTGTGCAGTTTCATCGGAATGTTCTGTTTTTTGAGCCGCACAGGGATCGCCCTCCAGCCTTCAACATCCTGTTTCAGGCTTCCGGGCCGTGGTTTTGCCTTACGGCGCCATCCGTGGCGCCTTTTCCTCCCGTAGGTCGGCGGCAAAACCTTTCGATCCCTGTGCAGTTTCATCGAAATGTTCTGTTTTTTTGAGCCGCACAGGGATCGAACCTGTGACCCGCAGATTAAGAGTCTGCTGCTCTACCAGCTGAGCTAGCGGCCCGTTGTGTTAAGGTGATTTTATAGTAAAAAATTATTGCCATACTGTCAACACGCACGCAGGTAATAGCCTGCCTGCCGTCCGTCTTCCGGCGGCATCCTTTCACGGCTCAGGCGCCCTTGCGGAAGGCGCGCCAGTTTATGCCGTAGTGGTGTATCCGCAGCCCCATCTGCCGTTCCGTGATCCCCAGCGCGCGGGCCGCAGCGGACATATTGCCTTCGCTGTTCTTCATCGCCTCCGTTATCATCTCCTTTTCGAGGCGCGAAAGGGCGGCGTCCAGCGTGGTCGTCAGCTCCGTGTTGGTGGAGGCGGGCGACTGTAGACTGGGCGGCAGGTTGTACGAATGGATCACCATGTCTTTGGACAGGATTACCGCCCGTTCAATGCAGTTTTCAAGCTCGCGGATATTGCCGGGCCAGTGGTAGTTTGTCAACAGGTCTATCGCGAGGCTCGAAATACGCTTTATCAGCTTGCCGTTCTTTTCCGCGTACTTTTCGGTGAAATAGTCTGCGAGCAGCATGATGTCGCTTTTCCGCTGCCGCAGCGGCGGCATATGCAGCATGAACACGTTCAACCTGTAGAACAGATCCTCGCGAAAACGCCCCGCCTTCACCTCATCCTCCAGGTTCCGGTTGCTGGCCGCGATGATTCGCACGTCCACCTTGATCGTATGCGAGCCTCCGACGCGCTCGATCTCCCTCTCCTGAAGCACGCGGAGCAGTTTTACCTGAAGCTGAGGCGGAAGTTCGCCTATCTCGTCCAGGAATATCGTCCCTGAGTCCGCCATCTCGAAGCGTCCCTTGTGCTGGTTTATCGCGCCGGTAAAAGCGCCCTTTTCGTGGCCGAAAAGTTCGCTTTCTATCACGGACTCAGGCAGCGCGGCGCAGTTCACTTTGAGGAAGGGCTTGCCGCTCCGTTTTGAAAGCCTGAAAATCTCGGCGGCAATCAGTTCCTTGCCGGTGCCGCTCTCACCCGTTATCAGCACGTTGGCGTCAGTCGGCGCGACCTGGGTCACCAGCGCGTACATATCCCGTATCGCGCTGCTCGTCCCTATCATCACGCTGTCCACGTCTACGCGCCCCAGTTGGTAGCAGGCGGTATCCCTGCCGCCTTTTTTGATCACCTCGCCGGAAAGAGGCTCGTGGCTCGCCTTGTACTGTTCCTCCATGATGCGTTCCCGCAGCTTTGCCGAGTCCGCTATTATCGCCGCGACCTTTTCCAGCAGCGTTCTATCGCGCGTCATCAGCTTTTCCGCGTCGGGGTTCGTCTCGCCCTTCAAGCTGAGCCGCCGCTCGGCGCTCAACGTGCCTATCACGCCGCCGGATGCCCGTATCGGTACGCAGCAGTAGCTCATGCCGGCCATATCCTCCCGTTTGCGGTTCTTGGCGCGGTTCAGAAAGCGCTCCGCCTTCGACAGGTCCGGTACGGAGATCGCAATGCCCGTCTCAAATACCCTGCCGACAAGCCCCTCGCCAAGCCGGTAAACGCCGCGTTCCTTCTCCTCAGCCTTGAGGCCGTACGCTTCCTCTATCTTCAAAAGGCCGGTGGCGCGGTTTAACAGGGTTATCATCCCGTACTTCAGCGACGCTCTAACCTCCAGAATGCTCAGCACGGGCCCCAGAGCCGAGCGCAGTTCAACATGCTTGTCCAGCGTGCGGGCAATGTCAAAGAGCAGTTCAAGTTCGTATATGTCGGAATACTGTTCGTTGCTAGTCTCCGCCCGCATGGTAAGGTCAGAATCCATGCCTCCATTATACATTTTTGTAGTTTCACTTCAAGTCCAAGCAGGCCAGCCTGCACCAAACATACGCCAATAGTTTAGGAGTCGTCCTTGTCATCCGCTTTACAAGAAGGGTGGAGTTTGCGGTAAGCCACCATTTTCGCCTCAAACCATGGACAGCTATAGGAAAACTCTGTCCCAAGACAGGTATGGAATCAACATTTGCGGGGCAAGTTTAGAACAACGGCGGCGGTGGAGCAGACCCTACAGACGGAATGAAAAATCGGGAAAAAGATCATTGACTTTACAGATAAAAAGAAATAAAAGAATATGAAAAATATTTATAAACCGTCCCGCCGTAGATGCGCAGACAAGTTTGCGGCGGGGCAGCAGACCCGACAGACGGAATGAATGAAAGTTCCCGGCCCACTGGGGGGGAGGGGGTAGGTGGTGATGGATCATGGAGAAAAACAGCTATGACAGTTGATGATGTATTGAAGGGGCTGAACGCGGAACAGCTTGAGGCCGTAAAGACGCTTTCCAGCGTTGTGGTGAGCGCGGGGGCGGGTTCCGGCAAGACAAAGGTTTTGGCGTCGCGCTTCGTGTACCTTGTTGTGGAAAAGGGTCTCAAGGTTGACGAGATTCTGACGCTTACATTTACAAACAAGGCCACGAACGAAATGTACAGCCGCATCTACAGGCTGCTGTCCGAGCAGGATAACGCGGCGGCGCCATATATGGCGGCGCCATGTATGGCGGCGCGGGAGGCTGTGCGGGACTTTCACAAGTCCAGGATACAGACGCTGGACTCTTTTTGCGGCGAAATTTGCGCGCTTGCCTCCGCCCGTTACGGGATAAGAAGCGATTTTACAACGGACGCGGACGCGGCGCGCGGCATGGCAGGCGAGGCGGCGCTCTCCTTCGTGCTGGACAACCGCGACAGTCCCGGAATAAAGGCGCTGATCACGGACAACAGGATACGCGATATAGCGCAGGGCCTTTTCGCGGAAATCGTTACCGACTATGGCTCGATAACAAAGCCGCTGCCGTTCGACCTGTACATTCAACGACAGCGGAACGAGTTGCTCGAAAAATGGCGGCTCTATTCGGACTACGTGGACGAGATGGCCGCCGTCATAAAAAGCTCACTTGCCGGCGTTAAGAATGTTACTACGGCAACGTATAAAAACTTTTCCGCGCTGTTCAACGGGAAACTTGACCTTACCAACCCCGGCATAGCCGGGGTACTCGCGGGCGGGGAGGAGGACTCCTCCCGCGAAAAAGACGGGGAACGGGAAGCGCTCTGCCGCTTCCTGGAGGCTCTTGCCGGGATCAACGCGCTGCGCAAGGTGGGAAAGACGGGAGGCATGGAGGCGATAGGGGAGGTTCACGGCAATTTCAAGGATGAGGTGTACCCCCAGCTCGTCAGGATAGCGGCAATGGCGCTCAACTTTGACACGGTAAGGGATGTGTTCTCGCTGCTTGATAAGTTTCAAACGGACTTCAACAACAAAAAACGCCTGTCGGGAATCATGACGTTCAACGATGTCGCCGAGCTTGCGCTTACGATTCTGAAAAACGAGGCGGATATAAGGAACATTTACGCGGAAAAGATAAAGGCGATAATGATAGACGAGTTTCAGGACAACAATGAATTGCAGCGTGAACTGTTGTTCTTGACCATAAAGGACGGAAAGGACAGAAGCATATTTTTTGTCGGCGATCAGAAGCAGTCCATATACCGCTTTCGCGGCGCGGACGTATCGGTATTCAGGAGGCTGGGGCGCGAGATCGAGAAAAACATCAGGCTGAAAGTAAACTACCGTTCCGGCGGGCATCTGATACGAGCCTTTAACGAGATATTCAGCAGGGTTTTCCCGGAAAGAGTGGGGGACGTACCTGACTTTGAGGCGGAGTACGAGGCGCTCGCCCTGCCAGCGGACTCCGGCGCGGACGCCGCAGGCGGGAAAGCCGCCGCCGGGAAAGTCGCCGTCTGCCTGTTCGACAAAGACAGCCTGGCGGACGACGCCGAATGTGAGGCGGAAGATGTGGAGGCGGCCTTTGTCGCGGAGAGGATAAGGCGCATGGTGGACGGCGCGTACAGCGTTTGGGACAGGGAGGCCGGCAAAGACCGCCCCTGCGACTATACCGATTTTGCCGTGCTGGAACGGAGCGTGAGCCATCAGCACAACCTCGAAAAACAACTCCGCGCCTTCGGCGTGCCGTACAACTCCGAAAACTGCGCGGGCCTTTTCCTGGACGCGCCCGCAAACGACACGTACAATTTCCTGCGCCTGCTGGTCTACCCCAAGGACAAGAGCGCCTACGCCGCCGTCCTCCGCTCCCCGTTCACCCGCCTGAGCGACATAACGCTGACCGTCTGCATGCTCAAGTTTTCCGGCGTCCCGTTCGACGCCGGCATCCTGGATGATATTCCCGAAGCGGAGAGGGCGCGGTACAGGCGGGCAGGCGGCGTGTACTACGGCCTGCTGCGCGGGATACGCGAGCGGAATTTAAGCTCGGCGGAACTCGTTACCAGGCTGTGGTACGACTACGGCTACCGCTACGAGACGCTCTGGTCGTCCGGGGCGCAGGTTTACGGCGACATATACGACTACCTGTTCGAGCTGGCGCGGATAAACGACGCCAGCGGGCGGACGCTTGCCGGTTTTGTCGATTACCTTGACGCGCTTGTGTCGAGCAGGGAAAAGCTGTCGGACTTTGATCTGCCGCGTATGCGGAAGGGCGGCGTAAAAATTATGACGGTACACAAGAGCAAGGGGCTCGAATTTCCCATAGTGTTCATTTACGGGGCCGGTTCTCACGGGCGGAATGTAAGAAATCAGGGCCTTGCCGCGTACAGTCCCGAATGGGGCGTCTCGCTAAACCTGAAATCTCCCTTGAATTTTCCGGCGGGCGAAGCCGGGAACTATTTTTTCGACCTTGTACGCGAGACGGAGAAGCGGAAGGAGGAAGCGGAACTGCGCCGCCTCCTGTACGTGGCTATGACGCGGGCGGAAGACACCCTTGTCATCAGCGGAATCAAAAACAACAAGGCCACCGGCTCGAAGAGTTTTCTCGATCTGCTGGAGGGCGTTCCGGACGAAGAGGGCGCCTCTTTCTCGCGTGAGGAGATAGAGGCGCGGAGCAGGGCTGACATACGCCGGGCGGCGGCCATGTACAACGGGGCGGCGGGCGGACAGAAAGCAGCCTCCATCACGGACGCCGCCGCCGGGGCGCAGGCGATGTACGACGGGGCGGCGGAAACCGTACGCCCTGAGATTTTCATCATGCGGAAGCAGGCAAGCCGCCTGGCGGAGGCCGCTTCCGGCGCTAGTCCGTCCACCCCCGTCAGCCGGCTGTCAGGCGGAACTGACGACTTTTTTGAAGATTTAGGTCTGACGCCGGCGGAATTCGGCTCGCTGGTACACCGCGTAATAGAAGAACGCTTCACCTCAGGCGGCGCGGCGCCGGCCCGCCCTCCCGTTTCAGAAGCGGAAAGGCTCGCGAATCAGTATGCCTCCGTATTTTTTGAAAGCGAGATAGGGAAAAAGAGCCTTAGTTCCCAATTCAGGAAAACAGAGTTCCCGTTCCTGTCTCTGTACGAGGAGGGCGGCAAAAAAACGTATATTTCAGGCGTTATCGACCTGCTGTTCGAGGCGGAAAACGAAATATACATCGTCGATTACAAAACGGACAGGCTGATCAACCCGGAAAAGTACGAAAAGCAGCTTGCCGCGTACTCACGCGCCGTCAGTGACCTTTTTGCCAAAAACACACGCGCCTACCTGTTCTACCTCCGCGAAGGCCGCCTGTGGCACTACGGCTGATAAAAAGGCCCACAGATTTCACTGATTTCACAGATTATACAAATGACGTATCCGTGTAATCAGTGGACGGGAATTCTTGATTTGTTGACAGCGGACTGGCATCCCCTGGTCTGTAGTGAACCGGCGCGCCGCGAAGCTGGTTCGCCTTTTATGATTGCCGCGTAAATGTTGCCGCAAACATTTGCCGTAGGTCATCCATAGACTCTGCCTGTTCCATCAGGCCGGAAAATAACTTACGCTCTTCCTTCCGGCCTTTTTCCATACCGTCTTCCCAGGCTTCCTCTTGGGCGACCTTTATGGCGTCCTCTAAGTTCCCTTGCCTGCGCTCTGGTTAGCAGCGGATTCTCTTTTATCACGAGTTCCTGTTCCGCTTCCACTATGTATATATACTCAACATACTCTTTTATGAGCGGGCATTTTTCCATTATTGCCTGGTTGCGGCCCCTGTTTATTCCGTCTGTAGGGTCTTGCTCCCCCGCCGCAAACTTGTTTGCGCCTCTGCGGCGGGGCGGTTTATTCCATGTTACCACAGGCAAATCTTTTTCATCATACACTATACTATAAAATACTTCTCCTTTTATTGTATAACACGGTTTTAATCCATCGCGTTCACTCAACCAGTTGCAGTATGCAATGGCGTAATACCAGTTTAACCCCTGCGCCGGGCAGTCATCGCTAGGGATTATTTCACTAAAAGGAAAATCCATATCATGATCCTGCCAGTCCCACTCATAAGCCAAATTGGTATCCGCCAAAAATTCTTTCCACTCCTCTACAGTTACAAGGTATTTCGCCATATAAAAACCATCCAGCGTTACTTTATGCGCCGGATTCTCGTCGTCAAATTCGGCGTTTCCCATGGCAAAACTGCCGCCTTCCACTTTTATCATCTCCTTTGACAATCCATCCGGCCGCGTACATGACGCGTATAGAAACAAAAATATTACTCTTATTATTATGTTTTTCATTTTCCTGCTCCTTGATATTTAAACGGACGGTATCTGGTCAGTTTTGATTTTGTAAATCCATTTTACCTTTTT
>JAIRMP010000199.1 GCA_031258615.1 Spirochaetaceae bacterium
GGCTTACCGCAAACTCCACCCTGCTTGTCAGGACTGCTCGCAAGGCCGAAGCGCGTAAGCCGCCTGCCTGCCTACGGCGCAGGCTGGCCTTCTTTCACGCTCCTATGCAAGCCTGCGGCTTGCATAGGAGTTTGCGGCGCGCTACGCGCTTGGACAACCGCGAAGCGGTTGTCTCCGCAAACTCCTACCTACTTGTAAAGCCGATCGCTGAAGCGCGTAACCCGTTATCTTTCACGCTTAGCGGATGACAAGGACAATGACTCAGCTATTGGCGTACGTTTGGTGCAGGCTGGCCTGCCTTGACTCGTTACGCGGATATATTGCATACTTGTCGATACGCGGGAATAGCTCAGTGGTAGAGCGCCACCTTGCCAAGGTGGATGTCGCGGGTCCGACTCCCGTTTCCCGCTCGACCCGGACTACCCAATACCTGACAATACGCGAGAGTGGTGGAATTGGCAGACACGCCAGACTTAGGATCTGGTGCCGCAAGGTTTAGGGGTTCAAGTCCCCTCTCTCGCAAGGACAGTCCGCCGTCCGCCCCACAAAAAAATCCGCCTTGCGGCGAGAAGGTTCAAGGGCAACCGAAGAGTATACCGGAAACTGTTCAGGCTTATTTGCCGTACTCATCTGAAATTCCTTATTGCCCCAATTATTTCCGCGCCGTTCTCGGAATTTTCGATACGAGCTTATTCTGACAATGAACCGCCCCGCCGCAGAGGCGCAAACAAGTTTGCGGCGGGGGAGCAAGACCCTACAGACGGAATAAAAAGTAAAAATCACGAATGATCAACGATCACCATTTATGAGCCTACATAACTATTCGGCACGAGTCAACCCACGCTGAATAGTAAAGCCGCTTAGACAAAAAAAACAGCGGCGGGCGGCAGGAAGGTTCGTTGTAAACCCCTAGTTTATAATTTTTTTTTGTAAGCAGATAAATTCTTGCGCCAGTACACTCCCATGAATGATGGTTGAATCGTGAAGAAGGGTTTTCGGTGTAAAAGCGGCTCTTGTCCATGATGGTGAATATGCCAAAAATGGACGAAAGTGGCTCCGTCAAAGTCGCTTTACTAAAAGGTTCCGATTCGTCGTTTTTTCCTTCGTTTAATAATTCAATAATGAAAAGGTGTCCCAATTCGTGGGAGAGGCAAGCGCGAAGCTGTTTTTCTTCCATGCGGGGGTCAAAAAATATTGAGAAACACTGTTTTGGATAATACTGTGCGCACCCTACGTTTAACACCGTGGATTTGGCGTATACGGGAAATGTGTTTATCTGGAACATCGGGTTTCCGGTCTTTTGCCTGATGTACGATTCCATACAACGGATAATATGAGCTAAATACTGATTTTTTATTCCACCAATAGCGTTAGAAAAATCTTGTGGATCAGCTTTACATGAGACTCCCTCACATGGAATTGCTTGGAAATATAAGTTATTTTCTCATCGGTTACGGAAAATTCAGACATTCACAGCCCCCAACCCTATCCGGTCATAGATTTCTTTCAGTTTCCATGACATCGTGAGAAACATCTGGATGGTAAGTTCATATTTTTCCGGCAGGGAAACCTTGTCGGATGAAAAAAAAGTTTGGGGATCCCCCATACTTCTATTGAGTTTATCAATTCGCTACTGGGTATCCGTGATTTTGTACAGGCTAAAGGTCTCTTCAATAGACTCCCTGGTGGTGCATTCCTTTAGAGCGCCAATAATAATTTTATCTCCTTCTACCATAAATCCCTCCTTACACTATACAGCGTGTATAAATCTGACATACACCATATATGCTACCATACCATTCGGCACGAGTCACGCTCACGCTGAAAAGGCGCCGCTTCAAGTCTATCTGGCCTGCCGGAATCACACGGCAAAGCCACCGCCCACCGGCGGCTTTGCAGGACAATAGCTTTGAGGGTGTTCTATAAAATTATTTTATGGAACACCTGTCGACAATATCCGTCAAATTAAGATGGTATAGTTTTTCCAGATTCTTTATATAAAGAAGGCTTATCCTGTGTACATAATTCTCTACCGTTACCGCGAAGCAGAGTGTACCGTTGGTTCCGCTGTGATAAAATGTCGCCGTATATCTTTTTGAATTTTCTTTTTTCCAATTTTCCGGTTTTACAATATCCTCGTCCATGAGCGCTTGTAATACGCAATCCGCATCAAGATAAACTGCTATACCGCCGTCCTTCCTTAATTGATTTTTTTATATTCCACAAACGGCGGATGGATAGCAAACATGGAAATAATCTCGTTTGCGGATCGCTTAGCATTGTGGGTTAGAGCTTTCTTTAACTCCTCTCTAAACGATTCCACAATGGCTTTATTTATGCGCTTATCAAGATCATGGCTTAAATCACCACCTGTTTCCGCAAGGTCAAACTCGATTCCCCGATACTCGCACCAGAAGTCCGCCATGAATTTATTTCTCACCGTTTCACGCAGTTCCTTATAACCGTTGCCGCTGTTTATAACCGACAGAATGTATGTGCAGGCAAGCATCGCGAGGCCGTGAGCGGAATCCGTAACAGATTTCCCGACAAAAACCAGTCCGAATTCAAGGCTGATAGCTTCGTAGGTTTCCTCGTCGCTTTTGCTCACAATAAAATGCAGGTGCGGTATGTTCCAATCCTCAGCGGGCGTATCAACGAATATTTTTCCTATACCTACAAAGTTTCTGCCCTCGACGGGGCCCGGCTGATTATCTGACAGGGCTACTCTAACTTCAGCATTCATTTTCCCTTTCCCGCCGGTCATATTCCCGGATGCCTCCCCGCGGGCCGCCTCAATCCCTTCCACCATAGACCTTATTTCTCCTTTATTGGCCATTTACGATGATTTACCGCTTATGCGGTAAGCAAACTCCTTACAGTATACAGCGTGTATAAATCTGGCATACACCATATATGCTACCATACTATTCGGCGTGAGTCAAACCGCATTTAACAAGCGCCGCGCAAGCCCCCGCCGCAAGCTAAACTTGACCCACAAATACTGGAAATTGCGCCCGCTAAGGCGAATGAACCGCCCCACCGCAGAGGCGCAAACAAGTTTGCGGCGGGGGAGCAAGACCCTACAGACGGAACAAGGCGAAGAAAAATAGATGCTCCATGTATCTTTTTCGCCTTATGCGCCTTCGCGGTTTTTATATATCAGCTCGTTTAGTCATGACAACCTACTAGCATACAAGACTTTCGGCTAACAGCATGATGGCTTCTTTGCTCAAATTACGGTACATAAAAGAATACATCAGGCTATCGGTATAGCCGCCTTTAATGTTTACCTTTTTTTTTTGATTTAGCGGCGACATAATGCAACGTGTTAATGAAAATCGTAGTCGCTATCTTTACATTTAATCCGGTAGTAGATATGGTATTGTGTTTGAATGGCATAAGCTTTAATATCCAAAAACAAAGCAGGCTGCCTTCATTCAGCTCACCCATTTTCATACTATTGCCTTCCCTAGATCCATGAAATATGTGGGAGTAAACCCGGCGTCTTTGAACTCTGTCGCAGATTTCATGCATGGTAAGTTGATCGCAAAGAATTTCCTGCGTGTTATTTATGCCTAATACCGCTGTGATATTTTCCAGGTATTGTTCAAGCTTTCCCTCTAAAATCTCTATCTCGTCACTGGAAATCACGGAGTATACCGGGAATTGTTCAGGCATATTTGCCGTATTCATCTGAAATTCCTTATTGCCTCAATTATTTCCGCGCCGTTCTCGTTATTTTCGATACGAGCTTCTTCTGACATTAAAGCGTCAAAAATAGTCTCGTTTTCGCCGCGAATACGTTCATTGTGAAGCCTGCGCTTGATATTAACATACTCTTCGTACGATTCTTTAGAGAATAATTTGCCGCTACCTAAACTAACCATTGCCATTAAAAAACCTCCACTAATAAAACCATAGATGATCAACGAGCACCGTTTAAGAGCAGGTTACCATACTATTCGGCGTGAGTCAAGCCGCATTTAACAAGAGATTTTGGATCACTTTCAATATTTTTAACCATGCCCAATCCCCCCAGGTGTCAGCCACCCTTTTTCCCCCACAAAAAAACCCCGCCTTGCGGCGGGGTTTCCAGTTAAACGGCTACGGGGCCGGTATAACTAGAAAGTCCAGACGAAATCGAACTGGAGGGCGTTTGAGGTACCGCTTGCGCCGCCATTGGCTCCATCAAAATTAGGATGTTTTGCCCTGAAATCACTGTCGTCATTGGCCTTGGTGTAGAAGAAAAGCTCGTCGAATACGACAAACTTCGCGCCGCTGCCGAGGCTGAATTCCGCGCCCGGTGTAAGGCCAAAACCAAACTGGTCGCTGCCCCCAATGTTGATCTTGAAGTTAAGGTCCAGGCTGACGCTGATGTCATCGCTGAGACCGTAGCTTACAAAGGGGTTGAACGTGATCGGGAAAAGGGCGCCCTGTCCCTTGTCTTCTGGATCATCAGCATCGGCCACGGCGGTATAGTACGCATCGGCAAATATTATGTCTTTGACAACAAGACCGGCGGAAATCGTGTCGTTTATCGCGTACTCAACCTTGAGCTTGGGGAAAACGGCCGTGTACGGGTTGTAGTCACCTTTCTTATAACCAGCAACGTCATCGCCGCCATTCTGCGCTTTCAGTGTCTTTGCGCCAATGTTGACGGCCAGCAAGGAAAGGTCTATCTGTAGAGCCTCGATCGGGTTGACCTTCACGCCGACCAGCAGGTTGGAAGTGTTGAACAAGGCCGCGTCCGCATATTCCTGCAGGTCTTGTTTTGGGGCAGGATAATCGGAGTCGTTAACTTGATTAAAATTGTGGTATGTAGAGGCGACTACCGAGAAGAAATCGCTCGTGTACTTGGCGCCGACGGTTAAGCGGCGTTCAGTCCCCTGGTCGGTGAGGCCGGGACCTGAACCACTTTTAAATGCGTTGGCGAACAGGTTACCCGTGCCGTAGAACGCGCCGACATTGAGGCCGGCGATAGGCAGGACCTGGATATGTATGCCGTCTTTGCCGTCAAAATCCCCTGTGTTACTTTTTCCGCTGTTAAAGTTGCTATAGAACAGACCCCACGCTCCGTCCACACTCTTACCGGCGGTCACCTTCACCTTCTTGTCCAGCAGCCAGCCGTACACAAACGCCTTGTTCACCGTGTTGTTCAGGTCGTTCAGCTTACCGTTAAGATTGCCAGCGGTATCCGGCCTGTAGCGGAAGCGGGTCTTTACGCCGAGGTTGTCCCTCTCCCAGACCAGTTGCAACTGAGCCCGGAATGGGGTACCGTCGTTGAGGTCATCGCTCCACGCGTACACCTCAGGGTCAATCGCTCCGGTCTCAGGCGCGTTGGAGGGGTCGGAGTCATACAGCTTGCCGTAATCATCAACCGTTCCGCCTGAAACCTGCAAACCGGTCCTTACATCGCCCGTCACCGTGAGGCCGGGAATCTTAAGGGCGTCCGGCAGATCCAATGTGAATGCCGTGCCTGCTCCCAGCAAGACAAGGCAAACAAACAAACTCAAAATTTTTTTCATAATCATCTCCTACTTAAACTTGATTTGATTCGGACCCTCCATAACAGGAAGGCCAGGCTTCCATCCTGGAAGCCGCAAAACCGATGAACCATGCCCGGTTTTTCCCGTGCAGGTTCCCAAAACACCCCACAAGGATGCCACAAAAAAATGATGCCCTGACCATTGACGCGGGAAGGCATCCATAGTTTATCTCATAGGCGCCTCCTCCTTATCATTGGCCCGTCAAAGGGCGTCGTTTTTTTATAAAAAAAGGGAGAACGACAGCGAAAATATGCGTTGGTTTTATTTCGTTTTCCGCACTTAGGAGGGTGCGTAGCCGGTTCTCCCTTTATGCCCACGGGAGACCCGTAAAATTTCCGCGAAACTATTTCGCGGCTTTTATCGGGAAAATATGCGAGAAACAGGCCGTGTAAGCCCTTGAACAGCCTGAAAAGGCCGGTATATGTTAGCTGATTTCTGTTACCGCGCTGGGGGGGGGGGGGGTAGGTTGGCTGTACGGCGTTACCTAAGCGGCGCCCGGCTTCCGCCCGGCACCCGTAAAGGCGCGGAGATTCCGCCTGTACGCGGCCTCCCCCTGAGAAGATAAAACCTGTAACTTTACCCCGTAAATCCATCATCTATCCATGGTAGCAACCGTAAAGTTTTTTGTCAAGCGCATATCAAGCCACCCGTAATCTTAGTTTGGGGCCGCGTCAAGCGGCCTGAACCGTGTTCACAACAACGGCGTTGTTCCAGGGCTTCCCCCTTCTGGCAACAGTTCATGGTAGCACAATTGTTCCGGAAGGTCAAGGGCTTTTTTGTCAATGGCTTTTTTTGCAAACCGCTTTGCGGTTTGCATAGGGCAATATGAAGTGCCTCCCGTGATATAGACAGCGGGTTTGCCTACGGCGTAGGAGTTTGCGCCGCAAACTCCACCCGTTGTTACAGAGGTTGGGCGAAGGGAAGGGAGTGGGGGTGACGGAAGCCGCCCAGCGGCGGCTGGAGGCAGGGGGAGCCGCGTTGAGTCCGCCCCCATACCGCGCGGGAAGGCGGAATGTTACGGGCCGCCGCTCCCCCTTCTTAAAAAAGACGCGAGCGCCACCTGGCAACTTAGGAACTGTGCATAAATAAAATGCACAGCATTTTATTTTAATTGCTTATGCAATTAGGAAATAACATGACCGTTTGGTCATGTTATTTCTGCACAGTTCCTTACAGTATAAAGCGAATCTACCTGCGTATTGAAACCCACTGGTGGGCGGGCTATAGTGTAACGATGAATATACTCATGGCGGGCATAGATTACACACGGGCAAGCGTGGGGGAACGCGAATGTTTTACCTTTACGACCGCCGCGAGGGCCGCCGCGCTCCGGGCTGTGCGGGAACGGTACGCGGGGACAGGCTGCGTAATAATAGCCACCTGCAACAGGACGGAACTTTGGCTCTGCGCTGAGGGCATGGAGTGTCCCAGACCCGACCGGGTTTTGAGCGAACTAAAAAACATCCCCTATAACGATTGCAAGAACATTTTTGTGAGCCGGGACGGGCGGGATGCGGTTGAGCATCTTTTTTACCTTGCCGGCGGCCTATTGTCGCAGATAAGGGGCGAGAATCAGATACTTTCGCAGGTAAAAGAGGCCATAGAGGCGGCGCGGGAGGCCGGCAGCGCCCTTCCAGCGTTGCAGCGCCTCTTTCAGAGCGCGATAGCCTCGGCAAAACGGATCAGGACGGAGACCGGCATAGCGCGGGCCGATGTTTCCACAGCCTCCGTAGCGCTGGATTTTGCCCGTGAAAGCGGCGTTAGCGTACGGGGCGCTTCCTGCCTCGTGATAGGGAGCGGCGTGATAGGGCGGCTCTGCGCCGAGCTTTTTTCCCGCGCCGGGGCCAATGTTACGATGACGCTGCGCCGGCACAAGCAGGGCAAGGCAGCGCCGCCGCGCAATGTACGCCTGATAGATTACGACGAGCGGTACGCTGTCCTGGCGGATTACGGGATTGTGATAAGCGCGACCGTAAGCCCTCACCATACGATAACGTATGGTGAGGCCGAGCCTTATCTCCGCGACAAAAAAGAACGCCTTTTTTTGGACCTGGCGATGCCGCGCGATATTGATCCGGAACTTAAAACGATAGCCGGAGTAAAGCTCTTTGATATTGACGAAATCAATGAACAGTGTCCTATGCGGGACTGTCCCGCGGATACAGGCAAAATAAAGGAAATAATTGATCAGGAGATGACATCCTTCATTGAATGGAACAGGTTCCGCGTGAACATAGAAACGATTCTCGCCGCGCGGAACGAGGCGGCGGCTGATGTCGCCCGGCGGCTTGGGACGGCGATAAAGGACTGCGCCCGCGACAAGATGGCGGAGGAGCGGCTGACAGGCGCGATAACCCAGGCCGCCGGGAAAGTGATGGACAAGCTGCTGTTTGGCCTGCGCGATAACCTTGACCCGTCTCTTTGGCCTGAATGTTTTGACGCGCTGAGGTCGTCTATCATGGAAACCCGGGCGGACAAGGAACGGGCATGAGGCTGTACGTCGTAGGGATAGGGCCGGGCGACAACAAGTATTTGAGCGGGGAGGCCCGCGCCGCGCTTGCCGTGGCGGACGTGATCGCCGGTTATCCGCTATACCTTGAACTGATAAAAGACCTCACGGCGGGCAAGGAATGTTTTTCAACGCCTATGCGGAAAGAGAAGGAACGCTGCCTGTTTGCGCTGGAAAAGGCAGCCGCCGGTAAAACCGCCGCGCTCGTATGCTCAGGGGATGCCGGGGTTTACGGCCTGGCGGCTGTCTGCCTGGAACTTTCCGCGCTGTATCCGTCTGTGGAAATAATAATCGTGCCGGGAATCACGGCGGCCCTGTCCGGCGCGGCCATGCTGGGTTCTCCGCTGACTAACGATTTTGCCGTGATAAGCCTTTCCGACCTCTTGACTCCGTGGGACGTGATAGAAAAGCGCCTCCACGCGGCGGCGTCCGGCGGCTTTGTGGTATGCCTGTACAACCCGTCGAGCGCTAAACGGGGGGCGCATCTTGCAAAAGCCTGTTCGATCATTTTACGGGAACGCGGCCCGGAAACGGTCTGCGGGATAGCGCGCCGCATAGGGCGGGATGGCGGGGAATGCCGGATTCTCACGCTGGCGGAGCTGCGGGAAACGTCCGTGGATATGTTTACCACTGTGTTTATCGGTAACAGCGAAACGGCGGTGATCAACGGAAAGATGGTAACGCGCAGAGGCTATCAATTGGGCGTGGAAGGCTGAAGTGACTGTCTTCATCTTTGCGGGGACGGGGGACGGCAGGAAATTCATAGTTTCGCTGCTGGAACGGGCTTGGGAAAAAGGCATGAAATTGGAAGCCCGCGTCTTCTGCGCGACTGAGTACGGCGCGGAACTGATAGAGGCCGAGACCGCGAAAGCCCTCTCCGCCTTACGCGAAGGCGGAGAGGGGCCGCAAACTGTTGTGGTACGCGCAGGCAGGCTGAACGGCGATGAGATGCTGGACGAAATAGCGCTGTACAAACCCGATTATGTGATCGACTGCACTCATCCATTCGCGGAGATCGTTACGCAAAACATAAAAACCGTTTGCGAAAACACAGGCCGCGCGTACCTCCGGCTGCGCCGCGAGACAGAACCGGCGCCAGACGGCGCCGGTTCTGTGTTTTACGTTGACAGCGTGGAGGAGGCCGC
>JAIRMP010000007.1 GCA_031258615.1 Spirochaetaceae bacterium
GCAAACCCCCGCAAGCCGCCGGCAGGCGGTATTTCTATTGAACGCTTGACTTAAGACATGATTATCTGTCTTTTAGGATTTTTAACGCGGATGGAGGCCGCGAGCCGGGAGCAGGGCGCGGGACGGCTCACACCGCGGAGGAAGCGTACATCGGGCAACGGCCTCCAAAACGGTTATAACTCTTCCAGTGCGAGGCGGGCGGCCTCATGCTCGGCGTGTTTTTTGTTTTTACCCATTCCGGGTCCAAAGATTTTGCCCTTGAATTCTACCACAACCCAAAAGTAACGTTCATGCTCCGGTCCCGACTGCCTGACGAGCCTGTAACTGGGATACACTTTGAATCTATGTTGACAAATTTCCTGCAACTGGGACTTGTAGTCTTTCCTGCCCCGGTTTTGCTTAGCCTTTTCGATTTCGGGCGCTATGCAGCGGCTTATAAAATCAAAAGCAACGTTAAAACCTGAATCCAGGTACACAGCGCCGAACAGAGCTTCGAGGGTATCGGCAAGCAGGGTCTTTTTTTCCCTGCCGCCGGAAAGCTCCTCGCCCTTGCCCAGCACCATCATCCTGTCTAAATGCAACTGCCTGGCAATAACCGATAAGGTTGCTTCGGAGACTACGGTAGACTTTATCTTGGCCAGATACCCTTCGTTGTTTTCAGAGGGATCGTTATAGAGCAGGCTGGCTGTAACGGCACCGAGGATCGCGTCGCCCAAAAATTCCAGCCGCTCATTGTTTGTTTTTAAGCGAATCTCATTCGAAATGGAACAATGCATAAACGCAAGCTGCAACAGGCTGAGATTCTTGAATTTTATCCCTATATTACGCTGGAACGCGCAAAGTTCCTTTTTTCGTGCGGCGTCGATTTCAGGAATATCGGGAATCATCCATTTTACTTTTGTTCTGATTTTATAAATTCGTAAGCGTCCTTAACGGTTTCAAACTCATTTGCCTTTTCATCCGGAATTTTTATGCCAAGTTCCTCTTCAATAGCATAAACCAACTCGTAAGTATCCAGGCTGTCAAGCCCCAGGTCCTGTTTGAAGGACGCATCGGGCGTGATTTTTGCCTCGTCAATGTTCAATTTCCCCGCAATAAGTTTTTTAATTTTTTCGTATATAACTTCATCTTTGTCAGCCATAACTAAACTCCTTGTATTTAACTTTTTTTAGGCACTATTACTTGTTTGCCCCGATAAAAACCGCATTTCGGGCAAACCCTGTGCAGCAGAACCTGATTTCCGCAACTGTTGCACTCAACGGTGAGCGGGGCGTCAAGCTTCATATTGATAGTCTGCCGCCTGCTGGTCCTTGCTTTTGATGTTTTTGCTCTTGGTACTGCCATGATAACCTCACATTTATTTTAATTTTAACAAAACCATTATATTTTGTCAATCTGACGGGTGGATGACGGGTTTCGAACCCGCGACAACGAGATCCACAATCTCGGACTCTACCCCTGAGCTACATCCACCATGATGAATTTATTATCCACATACCGCTCTCCCGCGTCAAGGGCCCTCGCCCTTCGCCCTTCCGGCTTACACGTTGAAATGTCCCGTCAGTCCGTCTCAACGCCGGAAGTAGGATCGGCCTATGGCTCCCGCTCCGGTTCCCGCGATTTTGCGTTATTTTTTACTATTTTCACAAAATCCTGCTTGACGGGTACGCCATGACCGTATATATGTTATGTAACATGGCGGGTTTTCAAAATGACAGCGTGGGATATCTTAGATAAAGTTATTAACGCTTCCGTACTGCCATTATGGGTAGTCGCGCTATTCCTGGCGGCGGGTATTGTGTTTATAGTCGGATTCGGCAGGCACGGTATTGACTTCATTAAGCACGGTTTCAGCCAAAACAGCTTTTCCGGCCTTGTAGAAAAACTTGCCACCAAAGAGGACATTAACAGCCTCAAGGCCGATATGGATGGGTTCAAGGCCGATATGGGCCGCCTTGATACCAGAATCGCGGCTATCGAAACCAACATGGACGGGTTCAAGGTCGATATGGGCCGCCTTGATACCAGAATCGCGGCTATCGAAACCAATCATTTTGGACACCTAAAGGATTTTCTTACGGAGCTTACCAGTATACTGGTGGACAAAAATGTTCTCACCAACCAGGATAAGGCGCGGCTTGACAACAAATTGCGCGGTATGTAAAAAATAGTGCGCCTGCATTACCAAAATGGTGATGGACACCCCTGCGCTACCGTGTTACCCGTTACCTATGCGGAGGCGGCGATCTTTTCCCTGATGAGGTCGCCGACAATTTCATCAGGGGTTTTGCCCTTCGCAACAAGGCCATTCTCGCGTTGCGGGAGGCCATTGCCGCACAGGCCATTTCTCTGCGATGTATGATTTTTCTGTCATCTATCAACTATTAACTATATAACCGTATACTTGAAAGCAAAGAGAACGATGTGGGAACTTTCATGGAAAAAATTACGCTGACCAATGCCGGAGACATTAGCGCCGCGAGAAACGGGCTTATCCCGGATGGGAACATCCGCAGGGTAACGACGCAAGCGATCCCCGATACCGGGGCATGGCCCTTGGTCATCAATGAGGAAGTGCGCCAAAAGCTGGGGCTTGCCATCGTTGACACGGTGGATTCCAGCCTAGCCGACGGTTCCAGCACCGAGTACGGCCTGACAGAACCGGTGGAAATCCGCTGGAAAGACCGCCGCACCAGCCAGGAAGCTACCTCTGTTGTAGGGCTTGGCGAGTTGGCGCGCTGCCGCTGGAAGGAATGGACCTGTACGTTGACCCGGTAAACCAGCGTCTGGCCGGCGTCCACGGCGACCAGCGCCTGCACCTACTCAAATGATGGGGGGGGGGGGGGTAGCGGAAGACCCGCGGAGCGGGGCTGTAGAGTAGGGGGGCGCGGCGACAACGGTGGCGGTTGGCGAAAACGGTGGGGAAATTGCGCCCCCCTTCTTAGTGAATAGCGAGGGAGGCTGTATTAACCCGCTTTCTTTCACGCTCAGCGTGCAAGCCTACGGCTTGCATAGGAGTTTGCGGCGCCAGCCTAGCGGCTGGCTTACCGCAAACTCCACCCTCCTCACAAGCCGCTCGCAAGGACAACTCGTAACCCGTTATCTTTCACGCTCAGCGTGCAAGCCTACGGCTTGCATAGGAGTTTGCGGCACCAGCCTAGCGGCTGGCTTAGGCAAACTCCACCCTCCTCACAAGCCGCTCGCAAGGACAACTCGTAACCCGTTATCTTTCACGCTCAGCGTATGACAAGGACAATGACTCAGCCATTGGCGTACGTTCGGTGCAGGCTGGCCTGCCTGCCTGCCTGCCTGCTACGTCGCCACGGCTCATGTTTGGGATGAAGCCGGCACGTTTGATCCGGCCCGTCATGCAGCCGAGACATTCGGCGGCCTCGTCCCCCGTGCATATCTTGTTGTCGTACAGCGCGTAGAGCTTCCGTACATTTTTCGGTGAAAGGTTCGGCATCACGACATTTGCGCCGGCAAACAGAGCCTTTTCCCGGCCATGCCCGTGTATTGTGCCGAGCGCGGTAGTAGCCGGGATGAGAGCCGCCGGCAGCAGGAGGCGCGAGAGGGCGACCATGCGCAGCGTCTGATCCAGCAGGCCGCCCGGCTCCCCGCCGAAAGGCGTGTCGGACTGCGGTATGAACGGGCCTATCCCCACCATGTCCGGCTCCAGCTCTTGCAGAAAACGGAGGTCTTCCAGCAGGTTTTCCGGCGTTTGAAACGGCGTACCGACCATAAAACCGGAGCCGACCTGAAACCGGAGCTTTTTAAGATTGTACAGGCACTGCTTACGGTTTTTAAGACTCATAGAGGCCGGGTGCAGCATCGCGTAGTGAGCCTCGTTTGCCGTTTCGTGGCGCAACAGGTAACGCGCCGCCCCCGCTTCCCGGAACGCCGCGTAGCTTTCCTCGCTCCGCTCCCCAATCGAAAGAGTGATCGCGTAGTCGGGGTACTTTTCGTGCAGCGCGCGGACAATTTCAACAACCCGCTCATCGGTGAAGTACGGGTCCTCCCCGCCCTGCAGCACAAAAGTATGGTAGCCCAGCATACTGCCGAGCGCCGCGCAGTTCAGAATCTGCTCAAGGGAAAGCCGGTAACGTTCCACATTACCGTTGCTCCGCCTGATCCCGCAGTAAAGGCAGTCGTTCTTGCAGTAGTTTGTGAATTCGATAAGACCGCGGAAGTACACGTCCGCGCCGTAATACTTTTCACGTTCCTTACGCGCCCTCGCGAACAGAGCCTCCGCCTCGCCGGGATCGTTGGTGCTTATATAGTGGAGCAGCTCGTCATCGCTTAACTTCGCTCGTCTCTTCAGCTTTGTCATAACCTGAAATCCCTCTGCCCGTTATGGATGTTTACAAGGTTTTTACGAACCAGGCTGCGTATCTTTTCTTTGGGAATCGTTTCCAGTTCCTTTTCGATCAGTTTTTCCCCAGCTTCTGACGTCTCCGCGCCGGCGTAATCCATCAAATATTCTTTGAGCGTCATCAGCGCGTTAGGGTGGCAGCAGTTCAGTATCTGCTTGCTCTTGCAGAGTTCCATGAAACGGTCGCCTGTACGTCCGGCGCGGTAACAGGCCGTGCAAAAGCTGGGGACATAGTTCAGATCGATCAGCCACTTGATCACCTCGTCAAGCGTTCTGGTGTCCGAAACCTCAAACTGCCTCGTGTCCTCTTCGGGAGCATCTCCATACCCGCCGACAGACGTGCGGGACGCCCCGCTTATCTGGGACACCCCCAGGCGCAGCAGTTTCTCGCGGACAGCCTTCCCTTCCCTGGTCGAAATAATCATGCCGGTGTACGGGACGGCGATGCGGATGCAGGCGGCAAGTTTCGCGAAGAGCTCGTCGCTTATGCCGCCGTCAAACGAGTCCGGGTCGACCCCGTGGGCCGGCTTTACCCGTGGGACGCTGATCGTGTGCGGGCCGACGCCGAAGACCGCCTCCAGGTGTTCCGCGTGCATCATGAGGCCGGCAAACTCGTAGCGGTAATTCTCAAGGCCGAAAAGCACGCCAAGCCCCACATCGTCTATATCGCCCCGCATCGCCCTGTCCATCGCCTCGGTGTGGTACGCATAGTTGTGTTTGGGTCCGGTCGGGTGCAGTTGTTCGTAGCCGGCCTTGTCGTAAGTCTCCTGAAACAGGATGTATGTCCCTATGCCGGCGTCGTGCAGTTTGCGGTAGTTTTCAACCGTGGTGGCCGCGATGTTCACGTTTACCCGGCGTATCGCGCCGTTCTTGTGCTTAACGCCGTATATCGTATCGAGGCTTTCCAGGATGTACTCGATAGGATTGTTGACCGGGTCCTCCCCCGCCTCAACCGCGAGCCGCTTGTGTCCCATGTTCTGGAGCGCTATCGTTTCGGCGCGGATTTCCTCCTGCGTCAGTTTCTTGCGGGCAATATCAGAGGTGCGGTGGTATGGACAGTACAGGCAGCCGTTGATGCAGTAGTTTGAAAGGTACAGCGGGGCGAACAGGACTATCCTGTTTCCGTAAAACTGCTGCTTTATTTGGAAGGCGAGGTCGAAGATTTCGTTCACCTTGTCCTGGTTTTCGCAGGCAAGAAGCACGGACGCCTCCCGGTGCGAAAGCCCTTTTGTCTCGCGGGCCTTTTCAAGGATGCTGTCAACTACGGCCATGTCGTCTTTCACGCTGTTAGCGTACTCCAATGTGTCCAGTATCTCTTTGTGAGAGATAAAATCTTCCGCTTTTTCCGATTTTGGATTGTACATAAATTCTTCCTCCTAATTAACTTCTTTCAGTTCGCCGGATATGGCTGTTTTGACCGTTATGCCGGGTATATTGCCGAGTTTTCCGGTAAGCGCGTTAATTGTGTCCAGTTCGCCGGCAAGTACAACGGACACAACCGATATTTTTTCCTTTTCAAACGGGATACCCATCCGTCCCCTGATTATGTCGCTGTAACCGGACAGGGTATCGTTGAACGCCTTCTGGCAGGCGCCCGGTTTTTCAAGCACGGCGCTGACAACGGCAATACGTTTCATGTTTACCTCCACTCCTCGTAACTGAAAAAAAAACCTTCGAGGAAATTCCCCGAAGGCAGATATATACGAATGG
>JAIRMP010000055.1 GCA_031258615.1 Spirochaetaceae bacterium
ACTTTGACGACACCTGGCGCTGGGACGAAAGTATAGGCTATCCCAAATTTATATGGCAGTAACACTCCTATCCTGCCACCCTCCGCCTCGTCAATCAGCCTGATAAAAGTAGATTACCGCCGAGGTAGTACTACGTCCCATGACGCGGTTGCCGTCTATGTTTGCGGCGGATATGTGCTCCAAGCGTATGCCGCCGAGTCCGCCCCCTCTATCTATAGTGTACAGAAAGTTCACCGGTATATCGGGGCCGTTTATAGCCTTGAATTTGAGCGTAAAAGCGCCGTCATAGCCGGTTGCAAGATTCTCGGAGAGGAAGAGGCTCATCTCTACTTTGCCGCGGCCCAAGGCGGCGGCGGGTACAACCGAGAGGGTTAACGGTTCAAAGTTTTCCCAAAGAAAGTCCCGCGCCTCGTTCAAATAAAGGCGTCCGTAACTGTCGCTGGAAAATACAGGCCCTTCTACATATATCCTGTAAAAGAGAGCCTCACGCCGCGTCTCTTCCTGCACTATGAGATCGTCAAGGGATGTCGGAATACTGATGAACAGCACGGTGCGCGAGTCTCCGCTCAACGATGTACCGGATATAGGTCCGCCGGCGTTTCCCGCCGCAAACTGCACGGCAAGAGTCGAGGGAGAGCGCAGAGTCATAGACAGCGTTGTTCCTTCAAAACGCCATGAATGACTGCCCGCCGGACGTATGGCGTTGTACGGAAAAGAAATATCCAGGCCGTCAAGAAAAATATTCGCCGTGCCTGTATCTTCTCCCGGCGAAAAGCCCCAATGCTTTGAAAACGCTTCTATGTCAATGTTCCCGTTGTCCAGCATTTCTCCGTATACCTCGGCAACCCAGGTCTTGGACAGTACGCTCAACAGTTCCGGGTCGGACTTTTCTTCGGCGGGCGCTTCCACAAAATTCAGCGGCCCCGCCGTATGCTCAAAAAGTTTAAGCCGGTACGAAAAACAGTACCCACTCGTGCCGTCTTCCGTGAGGACGCTGAACCATTCACCGGGCAACGGGTCCCCGGTGGTGCTGATAGCGGGGTTTCCCTCGACGAGCCTGATGATTTTGATTACCTCACCTGAACGCAGCCTGTACTTGCGCCGCGCTCCGTTGTCCGGCGCGTCCCGTATGGGAAGTCCGTCCTGTAGTGTTTCCGCGTACAACAGCGCGTACTCTTCGAATTCTTTGGCGCGTTTTTCAGCCGCCCGTTTACTCTTTGAAAATTCCAGTTTCGACAAAGGGATTTCTATTTTTTTGTCTTTATCGCCCGGTTTTCTGTACTCAGCGGGAATTCCTACGACCCAGACTTTTTCGATGTTGGAATTTATATAAACCGGCAGTATAGTACCCGAAGGAATCCCTTCGTTTTCCTCCGCCCAGAGTAGTATCCCCCACCCGAGTTTTCCGCGGCAGGAAACGAATATCAGCGCCGTCAACGCGGTAAAAATCAAAAGGCAGTACCGCTCTTTTTTGCCCACAAAAAAATCCTATCAAAAAATCAGTGAAAATCGCCGCCCCGCCCGCCGCACGGCGGGCGGGGCGGCGCATTCCTCAATTTGACGCTACCCTGGCCGCCGGCGAAGGCGTTATCTCGTAACTTACCGGGTGAAAGCCAAAGATTCGCTCGTAATCCTCGAACTTTTTTTCATACTCTTCCACCACGTCGGACCTTATTACCGCGTAGGTGCAGCCGCCAAAGCCCTTGCCTGTCAGACGCGAGCCTAGTATACCCTGCGTTTCCTGCGCCCGTTTTACGAGCCAGTCTGTTTCAGGGCAGGAAACTTCAAACAAATCCCGCAGCCCTTCGTGGGAATGGTATATGGCGCGGGCAAATGCATCCCCGTCTTTTTCAGCCAGCGCCTTTTCAACTTCGTGTATACGCATGATTTCCTCTACGACAAAGAGGCTGCGCCGCCGCGTTTCCTCGTTCAAAGATCCCATCAAGTCTTCAAGGTCGGATAACGTGTAGTCTCTGAAACTAAAGCCCTGCCGTTTCCTTGAGAGTATATCAAAACCTTTTTCTATATCTTTACGCCGGAGGAGCAACTCGGGTTCAACGTCAAACATGGGTACGCGGGAGTCGTAAAGCATGATTTTGTACTTGGTAAACGGATTCTTTATCTTTGTAACGTTCAACTTTTCCTCGTCTACCACCAAAAAATGGTTTCTTTTGGCGTTCATGATGCAAAGATAGTCTATAATCTTGTTTTCACCCTCAAAAAACGCGGTATGCGCGGCGGAAAGGCGGTTCATCAGTTCCTTATCGCCCATATTCGACAGAAAAAACCGCCGCAGGGCGAGAGCCGAAGCGATTTCCATCGCGGACGATGAGGAAACCGGCAGATTTCTTGGTATATTTCCAAAAATTGTAACATTGATACCACGCACCTTGCAGCCCATCTCGGCAAATATGTACAGGGCGGCTTTAACGTAATTAGACCAGCGGTCCTCACGCTTATAACGGAGATTAGCGAGCGTAGTCCGTTTACGTTCCCCGACATCGGCGGAAAAAAAACGCAGCGAGCTGTCTTTACGGAGGCTTATCGCTACCTGAACCGTACGATCTATGCTTGAACTCAGATAGAGCGCGTCATTTAACTGACCATGATCGCCTAAATAGTGCAGGCAGCCCGGCGCTTCGCCGACGATGATTTTTTCATCCGCGCCGTGGCCCAACTCGTATTCTTCTCTATGTATGCTAATAATGTCTTTCATCTGTTCAACCTCGCAAGCAAAAACACCGCTTCGCTGTCAAAAATGAACCGTCCCCCAGGGGCGAGTGATAATCCCCACTACGAATAACACTCCGAAACGCCTTTAGTAACAAATCTTAACAAATATTTTTTTTTTTTTCAAGAAAAAATGTCATGAAGCGCGGCGGGCGTGAGGAATGAGCCTCCCGGCGGTTAAAAATCCAAAAATAGGCAATGAATTTATGTGTCATTTTGACACACCACCTTGACGGGACGCAAGGCGCGCGTTATCCTGTAAAAATCATGTCGAAAAAAGAAATAATAGAGGAACTTTTCAGGCGATGCAAGGCAAAAGGCAGCCTTGTGTTCGACAATACCCTTGTCAGGGATGTCCTGCGGGAGAGCGGCTCATCGACAAACCCTTATGACATGACTAAAATTGACGATCTGTCAAAATTGCCGCAGCGCCTCATTGACGAAGGCTGTACCATCGTCCACCTTGGCGACGGCAGGCATAAATTTTTGAAATGCCTTGATATAGTCTACCATAAATTTGAATCCATAGACGAAAAAGAAATTATCGAATGGCCGTACCGTCCCAGTATACTCAACGATTTTTCTGTTTCGGAATCGAGTGTTTTGTCGCTGGTAAACAACCATAGAATTATACACGATTTTCTCTACCAGGATTTCAGCGCCGCGCCAAAAATGTACAACAGCGAGCGAAAAAACAACATATATTTTGAGTATTACATCGGCGAAGAAAAAATTAAAGTTGAGAATCTACAGATAGAAATAGATTTAACTCTGGAATTCAACGGCTATGTAACCGTTTTTGAAGGAAAAAATACTCCATCTGCTTCATGGCTTGAAAATTGCAATATACTTCAGTTATATTATCCATTCCGTTATTATTATAATTTGCAAGCGGAAAATAAGCTGTTAATAAATAAATTATCCGCCTGTTATCTTATACGCCGAAAGCATGAAGGAAATTCCATTGTGCGTTTGTACAATTATACCTTTACGGACCCGCTTAATCTGTCCAGCGTTAAATTACTGAAAAAACGAGAATGAGCCTCCTCGCCGCAAGCGGCGGGGAGGCTCGTTCTGTAAGGAAATTGGATCAAGCGCTTTGCGCTTGATCCCTCAACGCGTAGCGTTGAGTCGTCTACTACCAGTTTGTTGTTGATGTTACAAATTCGTACCGCCGCTGAGCGGCGGGGGAGCAAGACCCTACAGACGGAATAATACAAGCTTAAAAGGTATCCGGTTCATGCTTGCCTTGAGTTTTGGGCAGCATATTGAGGCCATTTTCAAGCTGCTCAACACTCAGGCTATCCGTGACCTCATTCTCACTAATAATTCCTCTTAATTCTATGCGTTTATTCTGGGTGTGAAAACACCGGTGTTTTTTTTATGTGAAAATATCGATATACTTAATATAGTTAAATGGAACTGGGATGAGAAAAGTCATTCATTTTTTCTGTCTGTTTTCTCTTTTACCGGCCCTGATCTGGGCTCTGGACATAGATTCGGACGCTTACGGTTCCATAACGGACTACCTGAACAGCATATACGGGATAGACGATAACGCCGGTTTGACGGCCTTCCCCATCCTCAATATACCTATAGGCGGACGTTCCGAGGGCATGGCCGGAGCGTATTCCGCCGTCGCGGACGATGTTTCATTCATCGAATTCAACCCGGCCGGTTCTTCCATGCTGGCAATTTCCGAGTTGGCCTTCTTTCACAACAACTGGATAGCGGACGCAAAGATTGAAGCCCTCGCGTACGCGGCGCGTTTTAAAAATTTGGGGATAGGGGCAAGCGGTAAATGGCTGTATGTGCCGTTTACGCAGTACGGCTATTTTGGCGACAGGTTGTCCAAGGGTTACTATTCGGAAGCGGTCGCCGTGCTGAACGGTTCGTACAATTTGTTTCCCGGCTACTACTTTGGCGGCGTATCGGTGGGCTTCAATTTGAAGGGCGCCTTCCGTTTAGTACCGGACTTTGCAGACATTACCGAAGTGGTAACGGCTGGGTCAGGGAAGGAACAGTCGGCGGCATCCGTAATGGCGGATGTCGGCCTTCTCACCCGTTTTAATCTGTTCAAATTTTACAACTCCCGCGACCGCAATATGTCGGCGGCCATTGTTGTGCGCAATCTGGGGCCAGCCGCCCTCGGCGACCCGCTCCCAACGGTTGCCGTTGCCGGTCTCTCGTACCGCCCGATCCGGCCGTTGCTCGTGTCTTTTGACTTCTCGCTGCCTGTAAATATGCTGGACTTTAACTTGTCCGAAAAACCTTACTGGGCGGCGGGCGTTTCCGTAACGGCAACCAGCTTCCTGTCCATGCGGGCCGGCCTGCTGATGAAGGCGGGCAACATACGCGCCGTAATAGGCAGTGCCGTCTCCCTTCAATACATCAGCCTGGACGTAAACTATACGCTTGACTTGCTTACACAGATACAGCCGTTGAACCGCGTCGCCCTGGGTATCCGCTTCGATCTCGGCGATAACGGCCGTAAATCAACCAGCGATCTTTTGGACCAGTATTACCTTGCCGGTCTGGACGCATACTCTGCCGCCAGGGACGACGAGGCCCGTATACTGTTTGAAAAGGCGCTGGAGATAGACCCCCGCTTTGAACCAGCCATTGAAGCGTTGAAATCGCTTGCCAACTATGAACAACTGAACAACCGCATCAACGAGATGCGCCGCCTCCAATACTAGGCAGGCAGGCCAGCCTGCACCAAACGTACGCCAGTGGCGGAGGAGTCGTCCTTGTGAGTCGCTAAGCGTGAAAGAGAACGGTTACGCACTTCGGCAGAGTAGGCCATCCCCCTTCACTATTCGCTAAGAAGGGGTGCGCAATTTCCCCACCGTTTTCGCAAACCGCCACCGTTATCGCCGCGCCCCCCTACGGCCGCACTTCGTTGCGTCCTACCCCCTCTCCTAGGGGCTGCCGCCCCTAAAACCCCGCTCCCTCACCAACGGTAGGAGTTTGCTACGCAAATTCCTGTGGCAACCGCGGAGCGGTTGCCACAGCAACGCCCCGGACTTTTGTCAGACAATTTCTTGTAGGATTTTGACTGGTGATATTTTTATACCTAAAACAGTATATATCCTTTTGGCCTACAGGGAATGCCAGGTGTGATTCTGCGGGTAAGTTTAGCGCAAGCGGTCGGGGAGCAGTTTTTCTATAATTCGGGCCCTGCAAAGCATAAATTTTTCCTCACCTGCTGGTTTATAGGGGAAATTTACTGTATCTAAAACATTCTCCCAATATATTTTCTCTTCAAGACTTCCAGGTTGTAAACAGGCTCATCGTAATCGGGGCACAGTTTAATAGCCATGCTAAAGTCTTCGAATGCCTGCCGAACATTACCGGATACTGCAAAGGAAATCGCCCTGCTGTTGTAAGCCATCGCCTTTTCATGGTTATTTTTTGTCTTATTTATCACCTGGCTAAAATCATCGATCGCCCTGGCATGGTCTCCCTGCAAGGCGTATATCGAACCCTGGTTTTGATATGCGATTATATATTTATTTTCAAAATCGTACTGTTTTACAAGATCGTAATCCGCTATGGCCTCCCTGAACATATTCAAATTGTTGTAACATACCGCACGTTGAAAGTACGCATACGTATACCCCCGCCCGTTTTTTTGCCATATATTTATTGCGTGGGTGTACTCAACGATAGCCGCTTCAAATTCTTTCTTGAGCATATAGCTGTTGCCCAAATTGGCACGGGCCTCCGCGTAGTCCGGGTTACCAATCAATGCCTCTAGCCTGCTCGTTATGGATTTTTCCATATCACCCAGCTTTTCATAACAGGCGCCGATGTTATTAAGCGCTTCGGGATCGCTGGGGAGGTAGAAAAGAACTTTTTCATACTCCTCCAGCGCCGAACGCCATTGCCCCATCTTTGCGTATGAGGCCCCGATGTTGTTATGGATATCAGCAAAAAAAACACGGGCCGAAGCCGGAATACTGCCTATGCTATCCCGTTTTTTGTACGGATAATGCCGCAAGCCTTTTGCGTACTCTTTTATACTTTCGGCATAGCAACCTGTTTGTGCATAAGTATAACCTTTAGTAAAGTGATCCAGTGCTTCCCACCTGTCCCTCATGAATTTTTCAATTTGCTTTTTTTTACCGGCGTTTTTTCCCTGCCACGGAACGGTACTTGAAGGAATTTGAATATAGGGAGCCAGTTCCTGCTGAAGACGTTTCCAGTCACGGCGAATACCGAGGTATTCCAGGGCTGTATATCCCGCCCCATTGGGTATATTTACATCCGCACCGTTTTTTATCAACGCCGCAATAACGCTGGTAAATGGATTGCAAATTGCAGCCGTATGGAGCGGGGTATCTCCGTCCAAACTTCCTGTTGAGTTCACATCGGCGCCGTTGGCGATCAGTAATTCAGGAATTTGTGGATCGATGTTAGGCATGATGGCAAGGACATGCAGTGCTGTACCCGCTTCGCTCTGTTCGTTAACATCCTGAGTACCGGACTCTACCAGCAGCTTAACCATACTGGCGTTGTTGTGTATGATTGCCTGCTGAAGCGGGGTCATAACATTGTTGATGATCATATACTTCCTCCTTCAGTCATCGTGCTGTATTGTGCCTAACAGCAATTTTACCATATCATAATTATTCATTCCGGACGCAATGTCTAACGGGGTGAAACCGCCGTCGTTCTTCAGATTCGGATTGGCCCCATGCTCCAACAACAATTTTGCTGCTCCTGTAGCCCCTCTGGTTACAGCGCAGTGAAGGGCAGTGTCTCCCGCAATATTGCGTTGATCTACTCTTGCCCCGTGATCAAGCAGCATTCTAACACAATCAACCTTGTTTAGATCCGCCGCAAGTAAAAGCGCCGATCGCCCTTTATCCGTCAGGGCATCAATATCAATTCCATCACAGGACAGCAGTTTTTCGCATATTGAATCGTTTGGATTTTGGAGAATCGCTTTAATTAAAGGCGTCTGGCGGTGATCATTTTTGTGGTTAATATCCGCGCCAAAACGAACAAGCGTTTCTATTACTTCCGGCTCGGCATTAAAGGTTGCCGCCATGGCAAGCGGAGTATAGCCGCCACGACATGTTCGGGTAACGTCCGCCCCATGGCGAAGCAGCGCTTCAACTACAAGAGGGTTTGTACTACAACTTACGGCGGTATGGAGGGGGGCTTGGTTTTCGCCGTTGGTACCCTGTTCCATAAGATAGTTCATTCCGTGAGCCTCCATGTAGTCCAGCAGTGTTTGCATGATCTCATGCTGACTGTTTTGCGCCGCCATGTGTACAACGTTGAATCCATTATCATAGGTTGCTATACGAAAATCTTTATTATCCAGGTAATCCCGGTTGATCTTAAGCAATCTATCCATCACCGCCTTGCTGTTTGAATATAGCGCCGCATAGTGCAGGGGAGTCATGCCTATATCATCCGGCCTGTACCATTCCGGATGCATTTCCCAAACCAAGTCAATTACTTTGGGATCGTCGTGGTACGAGGCCGCCAGGTGAAGGGGATTTTTGTTTTCCTCAAACATATCGTGTCCCCTGGAATCCAAAACGAACCTGGTCGATTCATCGTAGCTTTCCATCGCGTCAAGACAATCCCTGATCATCTTTCTGGGTCCGTTGAAAAAGAGGGACTCTACCAGCATAAAATGCGGACCGATTATTTTTTCGCGCATTCCGTTGTTTGAAAAGCACTCTTCAAAATATATGGTCGTGTACGTGATCGGCAATATGTAAAAATACGCTTTACCATCGTAAACTTCTTCATGTATAAACATATAATAATCCAGTTCTTTTATGGACGGCTCTAGTTTATTCATATCATATTTCCATCTGTGAACCCTCGCTTTTGCCCAGTATTCCAGCTCGTTTAGTGTCCACCGGTGAATCAAGCCGTGGCTACAGATAAGGAATAACAGGGCTTTGGTGTCATCACTAAGTTTTTGAAAGGCGTTGTCATAAACTTCAGTAATCATGTCCTGGGCATTACCGGAAAGTTCGTTTTTTCTTAACTTTCCGGTAAGAATGACAAGATCAACGCCGATTAAGCTCAATTCAGTGCGGCAATAGGGGAGAATAAGGCCCGGCAAATTATTCATTTTCTTATGCAGTTCGTCAATAAACTTGTTGTAGTTGACGGTACCTATTTCGGACGCAACCTTTGTTTTGTAGTAATCTTCATTGACAACGGCGTTTCTAAAAAACTCCTCCGTTTCTTCTTTGGAAGAAAATGTAGGCATGGCCTTTGCCGTCAGGTCAAGGCTTCCAAAACTCTGTGATTCGATCCTGGTACGGCTGGTAAAAATAAATATACAGTTTGAGAATCTTTTAAAGAAATTATTGCTTATACGCAGAAATTTTTTAACGTAAGATTCTGAAAGGTCAAGGTTGTCAATGATGATCAGGTATCGATGCCCGGACAGATCAAGCTGATCTGGCGTCTTGTCAAGGTATTCGGCCAGCTTTTGCA
>JAIRMP010000091.1 GCA_031258615.1 Spirochaetaceae bacterium
ACCTCAAACAGGGCGGTTCAGGAGAAAGGCGGCGGGGGGACTAGCCCCCCATCCCCCCGGGAACTTTTCCCGCGGGAGAGTTTCCCGACGTGTCGGCAAAACTTCCCGACATGTCGGCAGAACCCGCCAGCCTGCCTGCGGCGCAGACCAGCCCTCTTTCACGCTCAGCGTGCAAGCGCTTCGCGCTTGCATAGGAGTTTGCGCCGCCTGCCTAGCGGCTGGCTTACCGCAAACTCCTACCTACTCGTAAAGCCGCTCGGAAAACTCCAGGCCCAATCCGCTTTCTTTCACGCTCAGCGGCTCGCAAGGACAATGGCTCAACGCTGTGCGTTGAGCTCCGGAGTTTGCTACGCAAGCGCTACGCGCTTTCTCCGCAAACTCCAGGCCGAAGCGCGTAACCCGTTTGCTTTCACGCCTAGCGGCTCGCAAGGACGACGGCTCAACGCTGTGCGTTGAGCTCCGGAGTTTGCTACGCAAGCGCTACGCGCTTTCTCCGCAAACTCCAGGCCGAAGCGCGTAACTCGTTTGCTTTCACGCCTAGCGACTCACAAGGACGACTCCTCAGCTATTGGCGTACGTTCGGTGCAGGCTGGCCTGCTTGGTCCGTAAGTTCTAGGTAGATGATTGTGTTGGGGGTTATTGCGCCGCCTGCCGCCGGGTTTTGGCGGACAACATAGCCGTCACCCTTAACATTTATCCTGAGATCGCTCCGCAGCAGGAGGGGGATCAACTGACGTTTGGAGAAACCGGTCAGGTCCGGCATCACATCGGATATGAACGGGACCTGGACGGAAGGCAGGCGTACCAGCCCGGAGTGGTTTGCGGTCGGGTTTCTGCCGCGCGGTATGCCTATGTAGTTTACCAGCGCTTCGGCGGCCTCGCGTATAGGCGGGGCGGCGATGCGTCCGCCCAGGTAGGAGGGACCCTTGGGGCCCGCGATCACTATGTACAGCACGAGGACCGGCTCGTCTGACGGCAGCAGCGCGATACAGCTTGCGATGAAGTCCGTGTCCGAGTAACGGTTCGTGGCGCTGTCTATGACCTGCGCCGTTCCCGTCTTGACGGCAAGCGGTATGTCGCCTATGCCGGCGCGGTAGCCCGTGCCGGCAGGGGACGTTACGTCAGTCATATATGAGCGCAGTTCCCGTGCCGTCTCCGGTTTCAGCACGCGGCGCGGTTCGGGCAGGGCCGGTTTTCGCGGCGATTTGCCGCCGGCGTCCTCAATTTGCAGCACGACATGAGGAGTAACCAGCACGCCGTCGTTTGCTATCGCGGTCGCGGCCCGAAGCATCTGAAGGGCCGAAACCGCTATCTCCTGCCCCATAGCAATAGTCGGCTTTGTACGCTCAGACCAGCGTTCCGGGGGACGCAGGAAGCCCGCCGTCTCGCCCGGCAGGGTAGCGCCGGTCTTTTCGCCGAAACCCAGCTTGCGGATACCGTCGTAAAACATAGCCCTGCTCATCATGTCCGAGGCGTAGGCCGCGCCCGCGTTGCACGAATAGGTGATGATTCTGCGCGGGTCAACCGTACCGTGCGCGCCGAGACAGTTTATCACGATACGCTCGCCCAGGTTTGTCGTGTGCTCGTAGCTGCCGTTACAGTAAAACGTGCTATTTGGACTTATCGCTTCGGCGTCCATGATCGCTGCCAGTGAAAACACCTTGAAGACCGAGCCCGGCTCGTATGCCCAGACCGCGGGACGAATCATACGCTCCTGTTCGCCGCTTTCTTTGAAGAAGTTTGGGTCAAAGCCGGGCAGGCTTGCCGCGCCAAGTATCTCGCCGGAACGAGGCTCCATAGCGAGCAGCATAACGGCTTCCGCCTGGTTTTCGGTGAGCGTCTTTTCCGCGATCTTTTCGAGCAGGTACTGAATGGTGGTATCTATCGTCAGGACGACCTGGTTTCCCGCGACCCCTCCGGGAGATTCAGGGGCGACCCCGTCCTTTGCCCGCAATTCGCCGTCAAACAAGTATTCGATACCGGCAAGCCCGGTATTTTCATCGCCGGTGAAACCTATTATCTGGGCGGCAAGCTGACCCTCCGGGTACATTCTTCCCAGCACGGGCTCTATGCTTACGCCGTCTATCATGCCGGCGATGGCAAGTTCGTCTATCCTGCGGACGACATCCTGATCAACCTGCTTCTTTAAGTATATGAAATCGTTTGCTGAAAGCCGTATCCTGTTGATGATTTCCGTTTCGGGCATTTCCAGGACAGGCGAAAGGACGGCGGCAAGCGAATCGAGGTCGCCGGTTTGGGGACGCCATACGGTAACATTGCCAAAACGGGTCTGCATCGCAAGGATTCTGCCATTTCTGTCCAGTATCTGCCCCCTGTCCGCCGTCAAAGACACCGCCGGTTTGGCAGCTTGCCCGCCTTGCAGCATCAAAACGGCATACTTTCTGATAACGATGCCCGTAAGCACGAGTAGAAAGAGAATGAAGCCGACAAACCTGATCCTGCGCGGGGGCAGCCCACCGTTCCGTTCCATTATTTTATTCCAACAACCCTGCCAACTATGTTATCCAGCGGAACAGGCCCGTAGGCGCGGGAATCGTACGATCCCAGGCTGTTGTCCCCCAGAGCCACGAAGCGTCCGCCGCTTAGGACGCCGGCGCAGCGCTTTACGGCCAGATCGCCTGACGGCGTGTAGAACACGATGATGTTTCCTTCGTCCGGCTGCGCCCAGCGGCACAGGTAGGCATTTCGCAACGGCGGGCGGAAGCCGTACGCAAGACGGTTTACCACAAGCACGCGCCCGCTCCTTATCGCGGGACTCATCGATTCTCCCTCCGCGATCATAAAGTCAAAAAAAAACAGTTTCAGGATGAACGCGACACTCAAAGCTGAAAGGATGGCCGAAATTACCGCGGCGCTTTCTTTTTTTCTCATAGTTACAGACCCGAATGTAAGTACAGCGCTCAATGGTTTGCGTTGAGCCGCCCGCGCCGCCTTTAGCCAAGTATAAACCAACAAAGGTTCTATGTCGATAAAGCAACTATGATGAATAATAACACGGATATTTTATTAAAGTCGCAACGCGTCGCGCGCCGGAAAAACGTGTACACGGTTCAGGGCAATATTGCGCTGAAAGGCATAGAACAGATACACCAAAAGCCCGCTCACAAGAAACGGTTTCCCGCGCCCGCGCCGTTACCGGCGCAGGAAAAATTCAGGCGAGCTCGCGAGTACGCGCGCGAGTACGCGCGTGAGTACGAAGGCGGCGATGAAAGCGCAAAAAACGCCCTCCCTTACACCCGCGTTTCCGGTATAAGGAGCAGGTTTTTTACACCCGAGTTAATTATTCTGTATATCTGCCTCGCTGCCCTGGCTGTCTTTTGCTACTATGCGCTGCTCTGGCGCGATGACGGGATAACGTTTAATTTAGAATCTGAGGATGCCGCAAGGAGAAAAATGCTGGCCTACGCGCTGGGTTCCGAGGTAGAACACCTCCCTCCGCCTGAAAACATGCCGCTAGCGGTGAATGAAACTTTTTCATGGAACAACTATACGGTGAAAAAGGGCGACAGCGTATCAAAGATTGCCGCGGATAACGGACTTTCACTGGACGCGATCATTGCTTCAAATAACCTGCGCAACGCGCGGCTGCTCCGCGAAGGCGATGTTCTCCGCATCCCAAACATGGACGGTATCCCCTACACTGTGGTAAAAGGCGATTCGTACCAGAAGATTGCCGACAGGATGAATGTAGCGATTGAAGCGATTCTGGACGCAAACGATATTCAGAATGACAATATCAAGATAGGGGATATTCTGTTCCTGCCGGGCGCCAGGATGCGCTCCGATGATTTGAAGATGGCGCTGGGTGAGTTGTTTACGTACCCGGTGCGCGGGCGGCTCAGTTCGCCTTTCGGCTGGCGCAAGGACCCGTTCACCGGTCAGCGCCGCTACCACAGCGCAATCGATCTGGCGGCAAACACGGGAACGCCAGTCAAAGCGGCAGCGGACGGCAAGGTTACCAGCGTGGCGTACAGTTCTGTTTTTGGAAACTACATTATCGTTACACATAGCGGCGGCTTTCAAAGTATGTACGCCCATCTCAATTCAACAAACGTGAAAGAGGGGGCGCGTGTTACCCAAAACGACAAAATAGGCACGGTTGGCAGCACGGGGCGCAGCACCGGCGCCCATCTCCATTTTGCCATTTACAAGAACGGCAGGGCCGTAAACCCGCTTGAATATATCAAATAGTAGTATTATGCTGTCCATGACGGTTAATTTGTTATGCTTGTTGACCGTTAGATCGTGTTTTGGAGAAAATAATGCGGAAATTGGTGTTGATACTGATTGCTCTCATAGCGGCTGTAACTTTTATACGTTCATTGGATGGTTCACTTAAAGCGGAAGAACAATTTGCCGATCTTGGAGCGGCCGCGGCAGCGCCTGATTTACCGGAAAAATGAATTCGCCTTCATCGATCAACGGCGCCGCGCTGCTTCAAACCATTGTAAACAATGCCTGTAACAAACTGGAACAGAAGAACGCGGGGTTTATACTGATTCGCATTAACCAACTCGATTCACTGCTGTCCGGAATCGAAAAACGCCTGGCGCAAGCTCCTATGGCAAGCCGTAGGCTTGACACATCGCTCACAGCGTAGTAAACTGTACCGGCAGTGTTGACGTTGTCAATGCCCAGGACCAATGACTTAAGGAGATCATAAGGAGATCTTTATGAATTTCAACATCTTTACCCCCCCCCCCCCCAGTCAGGTTTACTAAAATATAATATTCTCCGCATCCCCGGCGCCGTTGTCTTTACCCTCATAATATTTTCCGCGCCGCCGGTCAATTCCGCTATTCACGCGGATAAGGCCGCTATCCGGCCGTACAGGGACGCTGTCCTGCCACATTCAAACGCCGCCCTGCCGGGCAGGGCGTTTCACTATATCCATTGCCAAGAAATTTCAAACCGGGAGGCTGCAAACCAGGGGGTTTGTATGAGTTACATTCCGGGGAAAAAGGCGGATTTTTTGGACCGGAGCGCGAACCCGATCCCGGTGTCCAAGGGCAACGCGGATATGCGGGCATTTGCCGCGAGGAACCCGCTGAACCTGACTTTTGGCGGGGCCGCGGGGCAAGCGGGTGTACTTAGCGGCACGGCGAAAAAGCGGCCGGAAAGCGGGATTTTCCCGGCGGTGATTCCGTAATTCGTTGTTTGAAGAGGAGGCGCCTATGGATCGTTAAAATATAGCCGGATATACGGTACGCGTATGAACAGCGTACAACACGGAAAGTGTTCCGGGAAAACGGTCGTTGACTGAAGGAACCAGCGTGATAGAA
>JAIRMP010000146.1 GCA_031258615.1 Spirochaetaceae bacterium
ACGCAACAAGGAAATAACATGACCAATAGGTCATGTTATTTCTGCGCGGGTCCTTAGCTTCTTTGAACTTGTAGTCTATAGCCAGCAGTCTAAACCGTCCAATTTTTTTTGTCAACCCAGCCCTGCAAACCGCCCCGCAAATGAACCTGCAATTCCTAAGTTACATGACTTGGCGAGGAGGTGGCCTGCCTGCGAGGAAGCGCAGGAGGTTGTCCATTGTGAGGCGCAGATCGTTTTTGCAGCGGAGGCGGTTTTTTGAGAACGGGAGGCTTACGCGGTTGATGCTGAATATCGCGAGGACACCCTCGTCGTAGACGGCCTCTATATCGTCGCCTATGTCGCCCACTATCGCTATCACGGGGACGCCGCGTTTTTTTGCGCGGCGCGCCACGCCGATTACAACCTTGCCGCGCAGACTCTGCGCGTCTATCTTGCCTTCGCCGGTAAATACGATGTCCGCGCCGTCCAGGAGACTGTCGAAACGCGCCGTGTCGAGTACGATGTCTATACCCATCGCCAGGCGCGAACGGAAAAAGGCCGCCATACCGCCGCCCATGCCGCCAGCCGCCCCCGCGCCCGGTATCGCCGCTACGTCAAATCCGAGATCTCGCTTCACGATTTCCGCCGCCGCGCGGAGTTGGCCGTCAAGGAAGCGGACCATCTCCGCGTTGGCCCCCTTCTGCGGGGCAAAAATATAGGCCGCGCCGTTTTCGCCGTACAACGGGTTGTCAATGTCGCACATGGTTACGATTTCTACGGAGCGGAGCGCGGCGTCCATGCCGCTTGCGTCTATTCCGGCGATCTTTGACAGCGTGCCGCCGGTAGGCGTAAACTCCCTGCCATCCCCGTCAATAAAACGGACGCCCGCGGCGGCGGCGGCCCCGGCCCCAAAGTCGTTTGTCGCGCTGCCGCCCAGACCAACGATTATCTTTTTGCAGCCGCGCCGCGCCGCGTCCTTCATTAGAATGCCAACGCCGAAAGTCGTCGTTTTGTCCGGGCAGAGCCGCCCTCCGGCAAGCGGCAGCCCCGCGCAGGCCGCCATCTCGATAACCGCCGTTTTCCCGCCGTCCAGGAGGCCGTAAAAGCTCAGTATGTCTTCGAAGTACGGCCCCTTGGCGGCAAGCGTAACCTTTTCGCCGCCGGAGGCCGCCAAAAACGAATCGACACTGCCCTCCCCGCCGTCGGCAACCGGTATTTTGACGACATCCGCCTCCGGGTAGCAGGCGCGGACGCGCTCCTCCATGATTCCGCAAATCTCAAGCGATGACATCGTTCCCTTAAACGAATCGGGAACCAGCAGTACCTTTTTCATGCCGGGCGCGGCCTCCTACAGGAAAAGGGACAGGATGAAAACCCCCGCCATCGCGCAGACCCCTTCTATCAGGGTAACGGTGGTTTGTGTCCTGTAACCCTGTTCCGGCGTCATTCCTCCGAAATTGGTTACCACCCAGAAGTACGAATCGTTGGCGTGGGAGACCGTCATCGCGCCGGCGCCTATCGCCATAACGGTGAGCGCCGTGCGGGCGGGGCTGTCAAGGCCGAGCCCGGCGAGGAGGGGCGCAACTATGCCGGCTGTCGTTGTCAGCGCCACAGTAGAGGAGCCCTGGGCCGACTTCAGTATCGCGGAAAGCAGGAACGGGAAGAATATACCCACGCTCGCAAGAATCGCGGAATTGGACGTGATGTAGGAAACCATGCCTGAAACCGCGATTACACGTCCCAAAACGCCGCCAGCCGCCGTGATGAACAGTATAGGGCCTACAACTTTGAGCGTCTCGTTGGTGATGACGTAGAACTTTTCCGTTTTACCCGCCGCGGCAAGCTGTATCACGGCAAAAATGACGCCCACGGCAAGCGCGATTATCGGCGTCCCCAAAAAGGAGGATACCTGGAAGATAGCGCCCTGCCACTTTGCCATCGAAGCGATCGAGCCCAGAGCCATCAACAGAATGGGCACGATGATGGGGGCAAGCGATATGAAGCCGCCGGGAAGTTTTCCATAGCTTGCGACAATCTCCTCGTAGCTTTTGGCTGTTTCACTGTTTTCGGTGTCTTCGGCGGATTTGACCTTTTTGCCGATATACGAGGCGTAGAAAAACGCGCCGATCAGCGCGGGTATTGAAACGAGGACGCCCAAACCCATCACGAGCAGCAGGTTGTTACCCGCGCCAAGCGTGTTTGCCGCGGCAATAGGGCCGGGTGTGGGCGGGATGAATACGTGCGAGGCGTACAGGCCGGTTGAGAGCGCTACCGTCATCGCTACGCTGCTCACCTTTGTACGCTTGACGAGCGCTTTTCGGATCGGGTCGAGGATGACAAAGCCGGAATCGCAGAACACCGGTATCGAGACGACCCAGCCCATCAACTGTATGGCCAGAACGGGACGTTTATGGCTGACCAGTTTTATCACCATATCCGCCAGCTTGAACGCCGCGCCGGTAGCTTCCAGTACGGTTCCGATCAACGCGCCGAGAATTATCACAATGCCTATGCTTGTAAATGTGCCGGAGAAGCCGGCGCCTATGACGTTTGCGATTCCCTGAACCACGACACCGTCCTTGCCGGTAACGTTCACCAGCGGAATCCCCGCTGCCAGACCCAAAAGCAGCGAGACCGTCATAATCGACAGAAACGGATGGATTTTGAGCCTCGAAATGGCCAGTATCATCACCACGATGGCGATGACAAACGCAATTATTAACGCAATGCCTGACATAAATATACCCTTTTCAAAAAAATAACCGCCCCAAGAGCGGAATGGAGACAGTATACCATATCTTTAGCGGATCAAACAAGAAAAATTTGTCATTGCCTCAGGGCCAGCGCCCCCTCGCTCCAGCCCGCCGCCCGCACAGTTCCTTAGGGTCTTCCGCTACCCCCTCTGCGGGGGCGGGTGGAGGTTTTGACTACCGTGTCCACCTCTCCTTCCGGGCCAAAAGCTATCGCTTTTGGAACTGCCTTCCCCCCGCAACGCCCCGCCGGGGGCAAACCGCTATGCGGTTTGCCGTAGTCCGCGCCGACCAAAGGGAGGAAAAGGCGGCATGGATGCCGCCATCAGCGGACGGAGGCGGGACGGAAGCCCGAAACAGGATGTTGAGGGCTGTAGTCTAGTCCCCCCGAACCCCCCGGAAACTTTTCCCGCGGTATTTTTTCCCGCGGGAACTTTTCCTGACATGTCGGCAAAACTTTCCCTCATGTCGGCAAAACTTCCCGGCGTGTCGGCAAAACTTCCCGGCGTGTCGGCAAATCCGCTCTGACAAAAAAACTGACAAAAAAACTTGACGCCTGATACAGGTCGTATTACCATATAACAAGCGAAATTTTTTGGAGGATTCTAAATTATGGTTAAAGAAAAAAAATTGCTGATTGCGGCTGTGGCGGTACTCGCGGCGGCGCTGCTGTTTGCCGGATGCAAGAAGAAAGAGGCCGCGTACATCTTAAAAATGTCCACGCAGCTTGCTCCTGACAGCATCATGGTTCAGGGCTTTAACAACTGGGCCGAGCGCGTTAAGGAAAAAACTAACGGCGCTTTGACGATTGAGGTGTACCCGTCCGCCCAGCTTGGCAGCGACGAGGACGTGATAGAGCAGGCTGTTCAGGGCGCTAACGTAGCGGTGCTGACGGACGGGGGCCGCATGGCAAACTATGTGAAGGATATAGGTATCATAGGGATGCCTTACATAGCGGACGATTATGCCGAGCTACGGAAAATCACCGAAACCGAAATCTTCGGCGGGTGGGTAAACCAGCTCGCGTCCCAGGACGGTATCCGTATGCTGTCCGCGAACTGGTACGACGGCCCCCGGCACTTTTTGACGAATGTGCCTGTAACCGTGCCAGCCGACCTTAGGGGTCAGCGAATCAGGACGCCGGGAGCGCCTGTCTGGGCCAGGTCTGTCGCGGCTATGGGGGCGACTCCGGTGGCTATGGGCTGGAACGATTCGTACAACGCGATCCAGTCGAAGGCGATTGACGGCGTGGAGGCCCAGAATACGGCGAGCCACGCGCTCCACCTGTACGAACTGTTAAAGTACATGGACAAGACGGGACATTTTCAGCTTGCCAACTTTATCATTGTGGGTGAAAAGTGGTTTGCGGCGATTCCCGAAAACCTGCAAACCATCCTTGTTGATGAATGTAAGGCCGCCGCTTACGAAAACGCGGCCCAGATAGAAAAAACCGCCGATGAGCTTGAAAAGGACATGGCCGCCAGGGGCATGACCGTGATTGCCTCGGACAGGGAGGCCTTTAAGGCCGCCGCGGAAGCCGCCTACACGGAACTGGACTTTAAGCAGCTTCGCGATCAAATTTGGCGGGAAATCGGTAAGCTCTGATATGTCCCGTTATTCCTTTAGTTAAATGTCATGCCGTTACCGGTTCAGGCGATCCGCCTGACCGGTGTTTTTTTCGATTTAAACAACTTTTCATTGAAAGAGGTCATTTATGGAAGTTTTAAAGCTACTGTATCGCCATTTTTGCAAACTGGAAGAGTTTCTGGTTTCTTTGTTCATAGCGGTAATTACTTTTTTGGTGTTCATTTCCGCGATTGCGCGCGGCCTGGGACATCCGCTCAATTGGGCGATAGATGTATCGTTGCTGCTGTTTGCGTGGCTCGTTTTTCTGGGGGCGGACAGCGCCCTGCGGAAAGCGGACTTTGTGCGTGTGGATATGCTGGTGATTCGCCTGCCGGAAAAGGCGCAAAAATTCCTGTACTACTTTATGTATGCTTTATCAATAGGTTTTTTATGCGTTTTGATACGTTTCGGGATACCGCTTTCTATAGAGAATTCAAAACGCCTGTTTCAAACGCTCGGTATCAGCTATTCATGGGCAACGATAAGCGCGCCGGTTGGTTCGGTTTTACTGATAGTAACAATAATTTTAAAGTTAATATCACACTGGAAAGATAAAAAGATCGTGGTACAAAGCAAGGAGGCAATCTGATGGGTATAGTCGTTGTGGTATTTTTGCTGCTGCTTTTATTCGGTATGCCAGTCGCGTTTGCGATTGGTTTTGCCGGCATGGTATTTTTCTTTGTAACGCCGTCCATACCGTTCTCCATCATCGTACAAAAAGTGGTAAGCTCCACGCAAAGTTTTACGCTGCTTGCGATACCGCTGTTTGTTTTTGCCGGCAATTTGATGAACAATACCGGCATCACAAAACGGCTCGTGAAACTTTCCAATGTGCTGACCGGACACATGTACGGTAATCTGGGTCAGGTAAGCTGCGTGCTTTCCACGCTGATGGGCGGGGTATCCGGCTCGGCCAACGCGGACGCCGCGATGGAAAGCCGCATACTTGGGCCTGACATGGTAAAGCGCGGCTATTCAAGGGGTTACGCCGCCGCCGTCAACGGCATCACATCGCTGATAACCGCCACGATTCCGCCCAGTATGGGGCTCATCATCTACGGTTCAGTCGGCGAGGTCTCGATAGGACGGCTGTTCGCCGCCGGTTTTCTGCCCGGTATCCTGATGATGATAGCGCTGATGATCACGATACGGATCACCGCGAAGAAACGCGGGCTTGCGCCGGAACGGGATAAGCCCGCCTCGCTGAAAGAGGTCGGCAGGTCGGCGGTTGACGGCTTGTGGGCGCTGCTCTTCCCCGTCATATTGATTGTCGGTATACGTTTCGGCGTGTTCACCCCTTCCGAATCGGGCGCGTTTGCCTGTATGTACGCGATATTTGTGGGCGGCGTGGTATACCGTGAGCTTACCTGGCCGGTGCTTGTCCAAACCCTGCGCGATACTGCCCGCGACATAGGTATCATAATGATACTCGTCTCGCTTTCCGGCGTTTTCGGCTACGGTATCGTGTACGACCGCGTTCCGCAGGGAATGGCCAACTTCCTGATAACGCTCACCTCGAATTCGTACATCATGCTGTTTATCATCATCCTGCTGCTCGTGATCTGCGGGATGTTCATCGAGACGACGGTTATCGCGCTGCTTTTGACGCCGATTCTGCTGCCTGTCGTAAAGAATGTCGGTGTCGATCCGGTGCAGTTCGGCCTCATCATGATGACGGTCGTTACCATGGGCATCATGACGCCGCCTGTCGGCATCGCGCTGTACACAACTTCAACGATAATGGGCTGCAAACCGGAAGAAACGGCGCGTGAGTCGATCCCGTTCATAATCGCGGTCGTCATCGTGGTGGCATTCTGCATCTTTTTCAAAGACGCGGTTCTGTTCATCCCAAACCTGATTTTCGGCCCGGCAGGCTAGCCAGGCAGGCTAGCCTGCACCAAACGTACGCCAATGGCTGACTCATTGTCCTTGATATTCGCCGAGCGTGAAAGACAACGGGTTATGCGCTTCGGGCAGGAGTTTGCGGAGACAACCGCGCGTCAGGGGCGCCTGCGGCGCCCCTGACGGCGGCAAGCCGGAAGCGGCTGCCGGGCGGAGCCATGCCCGCCCCGCGCGGGATTTTTTCTTGCGTGATGACAGAAGTATCCGTTTCGTCTATTCTATAGGCAGGGCAATACGGTTTTTGACGGTTTTTAATAATATAGTACAAAATATCGTATAAAGTATTGACTAAATCGGAATTACGTATTATATTTAATATAAGGAGCAGAACATGATTGATTTAGTAAAGAATGTAAAACCAATTTCGTATGTAAAAGCCCATACAACTGAAGTCATCAGAAATGTTGGTGAAACCAGATCCCCAATAATAATAACTCAAAATGGAGAAGCAAAGGCGGTTATTATTGACATAGAGAGTTACCAAAAAACCTTAAATGCTATAAATCTAGCCAAATTGCTAAGTTTTAGTGAGATGGATTTAAAAAACGGTAACACAGTAACGCACGAGGAGGCAAAAAAACGGTTTGAAAAAACAATAGGAAAAATAAAATGAGGGAAATAATTTGGACCAGGCATGGAGAGAATGCATTTAATGAAATATTGGAGTATATAACCAAAAACTCTGGTTCAATAAATTCAAATAAAATATATGAAAAAGTAATTGGCGAGATTGAATTATTAAAATCGGAACGAGTGAAGACCCGAAAATCACAAGAACTACTGAATATTGGGATAGATGATATTTATGAATTACATATAAATCCATGGAAAGTTTATTATAAAATAATTAATGATAATAAAATAGTCTCAATACAACAAATAATTGATACCCGAAGAAACATGGAAGAATTATTGGTCAATTTGATAATAGAAAAAAAGACATAAAGAAAAATCGTAGTGCGCATAACGAGGCTGTCGAATTAACCCCTAACTCCGCCCGGATTTAAGCCGCCTACTGAAAAAACATCCATAATTCCTTACCTGAATCCGTATAAAAATATCATAAAATTGTCATAATACGTTACCCCTTCCTTGCGGCTCCCGCGGTTATCCATCGGGGAGGTATCTATGTCTACCGGTATATAACACCGTCCTTGTATCCATATCCCGTGTACCTTCGCCCTCAGTATAAGCGCGGCCACGCACAGGCGAAGCTGGTTTAGTACCGCTTCTTTGTCGGCGATGAGTTTCTCAAGATACAGCCGTATCGTTTCTTTCGCGTAGGAGGTTGTAAGCCCCAGGCTTTCCAGGAAAAACCTGTTTCCCCGCAGTGCCGAGGCGTCCTCGAAAGCGCTGTTTCCCTGAACCAGGAGCGCGTAAAGGCTTGCGATGATAGTTCCGGCTCCGGCAAGCAGGCCGCTTGAGACAGAAGTAAGACCGATCTTTTGTGCCAGCTTTCCGGCGAGGGCCAGCCCCCCTTTACTTTCGAGTTTTTCAGTGGTAGTCTCTATCTTAATCATACCGCTTTCCTTTTGGTTTAGTTTTGTGGACAAAAACAGTATATCATAAGTGAAGCGGTATGGTCTATTTTTTTTCACCTATTGGGTGATCGGGATATTGACCTAATTCTTTGTATTATAACCTCATGTTACGCAGGGATACAAAAATCTCCAATTTGAGTGTTGAATTTTGGCAAAATTTGCCTCTTTGGGGCTGTTTTTTTGCAAATTTCTTACTTTAGACCTACCTTGTGCGTAAGGTGAGTTATATGTTTAAGTGATTTTCCAACATAAGATTCGGGAAACAAACCAGCGGAAATGATAATGAGGAATATTTTTGCCGATAATAAAACTGAAAGTTGAAATAAAAATTAACCATAAGAGAAGAAAAGGGATAAAAGGCAAAAAAACTACGCCTAACAAGATTGTATGCGCATCGCCGCCCTATGGGCGGCTCGGGGTTCCATT
>JAIRMP010000147.1 GCA_031258615.1 Spirochaetaceae bacterium
AAAGTATTCACCGGCTTTATCATACCACTCGCCCGCGGTGGTTTGCCCAAAAGCGGCAGACGCCGTCAGCGCAAAAAGGAAAACCGCGGCGGTTATTGTTTTCTTCATTTTAAAACTCCGGTAAAAGTGATGTTAAAAGGTGATTGTTACTTTTTTGTTCGTGTTATATAAAACCCAAATGGGGCTGCGCAAAGCGCGCCGGGGAAGCCCGGAAACGCCGGGCCCCTGTCCCCTAACTATCCCGGTAAAACGGCGAGGAGCGCCCGTGCACTCCTCGCCGGAACTTATTCCGTCTGGGTTTTATCCAGTTTATCCAGTATTTCCTGAAAAACGCCGAACCGTTCAACAAGCAGAGTCCCGCTGATCATTATCAGTAAGAGCAGCGTCAACGATAACTGTTCTCTTTCATGCAGAGGGAAAATACCGGTAAACTGTAGTACCACCAGTACGAGCGAAATCAACAATGTCAACAAGGAAACGAGCGTCGGAATCAGTTTTATTTTCCTGAATATTCCACGGGTTACCATTTTAATACCGTCTCCTTCCTACTCTATTGCTACGCTGTGTATGGTAAAGCTGAACGATGAAACCGGCTGACCAACGGTTTGGATCTTGAGGTTTTTGATCAATTCCTGTTTAAAGGGTACTGCTGTGCCCCAGCCGCTATCCTGTTTTAAGCTGGCGATGGGGATAACAATGTCCTCGTACCGTTTGGGAAAGGTGATTGTCCTGCCAAAGGTATTGCCGTCCTTAACGTTTTCCGTGTCAACACTCAGGCGGTATTCCCTGTTGTCTCCGCTTACCCGCAGTTTGATTTTTTCAGCGCTGTTTTGCAGCAGGGCAAGGTTCTTGTCATCGGGGAGGATGACGACTCCCGTGTACCCGTATGTATATTTCGTGGTTACTTTACCGTTAAATCTCCATACGGTTGCGTTTTCTCCCTTTTCGTTTCGCACGGTTTGCTGGGACATGGCAATTGAGGAATCGCCTCTATCAGCCGCATCGTCGTAAATGTACAACGAAAAGGAACCGTTTTCCAAATTGAGTTTTCCCGCTTTTACCGCCGTTTTTTCCTCACAGGCGGTAAAGCCCACGCTTGCCCAGAGAACAAACGCGCAAATCAAATACCGATACCGCATATTTTGCCTCCTAAATAAATGGAATTTTGACGCGGAACCCGTGCCGCCATATACAAAAAGCCCCTTCCGCGGCGGAGTTTGGCTATGCCGGATTGGGCGCGGCCAAACCACCCCACGAAAGGGGCCTCTCTGAGACGCCGGGTAAGAAGAAGGGCTATACTGTACGAATGGGGGAGGGGGGTTAGGGTGTCCGCAGGTAGGCGCGGGGCGTCCTTGCGGGCTGCCAGGCACTTGTTTCCAGCTTCTTGCCGGTCAGTAACGAGGAAGTAAGGTCTCAGCGCTCTAAAGTTATCCATAGGCGGACAGTTTAGCATGAGTCAGCGTTTTACGTCAAGTCGGCTGTTGTTGCGGCGTTGTTGTTTTTTATGTTTTTTTTTACAGGGCTTGCGGCGGGCCCCCCCGCCGGGATAGTGTGCCTCACTTCCCGTGCCGGCGCAGGCCTATGCAGGTGGCGACGGCGCGTTCGCGGCCCGCTACGCCTCCGTGTACGGGTTTGTTTACAAGCGCTATTTTGCCGCCGCGCTCCACCGCGAGCGCGCTTGAGCCGCCGCCGTCCATCAAAAGGCCGCTCTCCGCGCCGAGGGACAGTAGCAGGAGGGCGGTCTCAACCTCGGTCGCACCAACGCTACCCGGCCTCCTGCCGTCAACCACGAGCAGGTAGAGGACGCCGCCGCCACCCCCGGTGGCGGCGGCGCTCCGCGGGTGGCGTGTTTTCCTACTCTCCGGCCCGCGTTCCCTCACTCCGCCGCCGTCCAGCACGGTGAAAAAGCCGCCCAGCGCGTGGCGTACCCCGTCCGTGCCGGTCAGTTCCGCCTGGCTGAGCACGGCGGCCCGCCCGTCCTCGTAGAACACAACGCAGTCGTAACGGGCAAGCGGCTGGCTCACTGTCCTGCCGTTCGAGATGAAGACGCCCGTCAAAGCCCGCGGTTCCCCCTGCTTGTCTGAGACCGGCGAGAATGGCCCCGCGTTCATAGCGGCAGCGCAGCCGTAACGGGCGGCAAAACCGCTTACGGTAACAGCGGGTATCGTCCCCGCCTGAAAATTCTCGCCCTCCCCACCGCCGTTCACGACGATTTCAATGCTTTCATCTGTCAAGTCTGCCCGTAGCGCCCAAAATTCGAGGCGAGGGCGGCTGATTTTCCCGGCGGTAATGGCAAGGCCGCCTGTCAGTTCCTGCCATTGAGGGACAAACTCCTCAATCCGCCCCGCCTGGGAAAGTCCGAATACGGCCCGACTAGGCGCGGACGCGCAGGACACCCCGATCAGCAGAAACAGCAGCGCCGCCCCGGCGCGCAAAAAATTCAGCATACAAAACTGTACTTTGTTTTCTTCCCCCGGTAAACTCACCCCCCACAACAACGGTAGGAGTTTGCGGCAGGCCAGCCGTCATTGCGAGCGCCGCAGGCGTGCAAGCCTACGGCTTGCATAGGAGTTTGCGGCGCGCTGAGGGCTTGGACAACCGCTTCGGGGTTGTCTCCGCAAACTCCTACCTACTCGTAAAGCCGCTCACAAGGACGACGGCTCAACGCGCAGCGTTGAGCTTGGAAGTTTGCGCCGCCAGCCTGACGGCTGGCTTAGGCAAACTCCACCCTTTGTTAGGCAAACTCCAGGCCCAATCCGCTCTCTTTCACGCTCAGCGTGCAAGCCTACGGCTTGCATAGGAGTTTGCGGCGCGCTGAGCGCTTGGACAACCGCTTCGCGGTTGTCTCCGCAAACTCCTACCGTTGTTACATGGCTTGGCGAGGGGGCGTAACCCGCTTGCTTTCACGCTCAGCGGCTCGCAAGGACAATGACTCAGCTACTGGCGTACGTTTGGTGCAGGCTGGCCTGCCGTACGTTTGGTGCAGGCTGGCCTGCCCTAGAAAATTTAAGGGGTGAACGGTATACTGAAAACATGAATCCGATACGTAAACCATTCGCATACAGCTATTACAACGTAACCCTCATACTGATATGCGTGAATGTCATAATTTTTATGCTGCAAAACTTTACGCCGGTGCTTGGCGGCCTGCTTGCGATGACGCCTGTCCTGGTGCTGCACGGTTTCTTTTGGCAGTTTTTAACATATATGTTTGCACACGTGAACTTCAGCCACATACTGTTCAATATGCTCGCGCTGTTCGTGTTCGGGGCGCGGACGGAGCGTCACATGGGCAGCAAGGAATTTCTCCTTTACTACCTCGTAACGGGCGTGCTGGCAGGTTTCTTTTCGTTCATTGTTTTTTTGTTTACGGGCGCGGCGCGCGTGCCGTTGCTGGGCGCTTCCGGCGCGATATTTGCCGTTCAGCTTGCCTTTGCGTCATTTTTCCCCGATTCGATTCTGTACATCTGGGGCATACTGCCGCTGCGGGCGCCCGTCATGGTACTTGTTTTTACCGCGATAGAGATGTTTTTGATGATATTCGGCGCCGCTAACGGCGTCGCGCACATGACCCACCTTGCCGGTTTCGGCTTTGGCTGGCTTTACTTCCTGGTCAGATTCAACGCGAACCCGCTCCGCATGATGACAGGGAGGCGGTGATCAACATGAAAGAGTATACCGCCCCCGATGTACGCCCCGTGGACGACACAAAGATCAGCGAACACGATTTGGTGTTTTACTATTCCCGTGAACACCGCCTTAAAAAAGCGAGCCGGAATGTACGCGCTCTGTACGAGGATGTCCCCAGGCGGCGTTTCGGCATCTTTACATCGCTGGTCGATACAAAACCAAAGGCGATGCTTCTAATCGTGATTGCGGCTATATGTCTTTTGGCCCTGTTCCTGCCCTACCTTCGCGGCGGCTGACACGAGGCCAGGCCCGGCGGTTCAGCAGAGCGTGGAGAACAAGTCTTCCGGGGTTTCCTTCCGGCGTATTTGGACGAGCGAGCCGTCCGGGCGGAGCAGCAGTTCGCCGCAGCGGAGCTTGCCGTTGTAGTTGAAGCCCATAGCCCTGCCGTGCGCGCCGGCATCGTGAATTATCAACAGATCGCCGGATGTTTCGTCCGTCTCAACCTGTGGCAGCGGCCTCTGCACGGCAAACTTGTCGCAGTTTTCGCATAGACTGCCGGCAACATCGTACACCCCGGCCGCCGCCGCGTCCTCCTTGCCGGAGACGGTGATGTGGTGGTATGCGCCGTACATAGCCGGGCGTATCAGGTCGGCCATTGACGCGTCCACGCCTATGTAACTCCGGTATATGTCCTTGCGGTGTATTGCCCGCGTTACCAGCCAGCCGTAAGGCCCCGTTACCGCCCTCCCCCATTCCGTGTGGATGCCCGTGTCCGAGAGGCCGGCGGGAACCATAACGCTGTCGAAGGCGTCTTTAAGGCCGGCGGCAAGTTCGCCGTAATCCGGCGCCGCGTCTTCCGGCCTGTATGGTATGCCTACCCCTCCACCCAGGTTGACGAATTCCAGCGAAATCCCTGTTTTCCGCTTTATCTCAACGGCCAGGCCGAACAGCAGGCGGCCCGTTTCGATATGGTAGGCGGTTTTGAGCTCGTTGGACGCGACCATCGTGTGCAGGGCAAAGCGTTTTACGCCCTTCTTTTTCAACAGCGCAAAGCCTTCAAGCGCCTGTTCGCGGGTAAAGCCGTACTTTGCCTCCACCGGGTTGCCGATAATAGCGTTCCCCAGCTTGAGCGGGCCGGGGTTGTAGCGGATCGACAGCATTTCAGGCAGTCCCGCAGTCCTTTCAAGGAAGCCGATGTGGGTAAAGTCGTCAAGGTTGATCACGGCGCCTAGGCGTAGCGCCTTCCTGTACTCATCTGAGGGCGTCTCGTTGGATGTAAACATGATCTCCTCGCCGGCAAAGCCCGCCATCTCCGCCATCATCAGTTCGGTGAGGCTGGAGCAGTCCGCCCCGCACCCTTCCTCGCGCAGTACGCGGAGTATCGCGGGGTTCGGCGTCGCCTTGACGGCGAAATGGTTGATGTAGCCCGGAAAAACGGAAAAAGATGAGTTTATGCGCCGCGCGTTTTCGCGTATCGCCCGCTCATCGTACAGGTAAAACGGGGTGGGGAAGCGTTTCGCCGCCGCTTCCAGTTCAACCTTAGACAGCGGGAAGGTTTTGGCTGTCATTTGAGCTTCTCTTCCAGGCGGGAAAGCGCCCTGTCGTCCAAGAGGCTCTCACCGCCGCCGGAAAGCCGGCGTTTGATTTCCACAAGCTCGTCCTTCGAGAAGTTCACCCCGCCAAGTACGTGGCGCTCAAACGATTCGCAGCAGCGTGGCGCGACACGGCGGCTTATGTCCAGCAGCACTTCCGCGTACAGGCGTATCTCCTTTTGGGCGTGCGGGCCAAGCCGGAGTTCAAGGAAGTGGAACAGGTTGTGCAGATCAATCTGCCAGTACATCTCCGTGTACAGCGACAGCGGCAGGTTGATACGGGCAAGCTCGCGGGCAAGCCCGGAAGCTATCAGCCTGGAGTATTCTTCGTAGGACCTGCGCTGCTCCGCACTAAAGGCGGAGCGAAACGCTTCCGCCTGGTCAGGCGGAAGCGCCGCCTCACTCCGCCCCTGCCTGTTATCGCTGCTCTGCGGCGCAATATCGCCAGCGGCCGGCAGATAGAAATCGTCCTTCATCACCGAATAGCGCCCGGAAATCTCGTTCAGCCGGGCTGTCCTGTGGCGCACCCACTGGCGGGCGACAAATATCGGCATCTTTACATGAAAGGTAAGCGCGACCTGTTCAAACGGGCTGGTATGCCGGTTCCGGAGCAGGTAATCGATCAGCCCGGCATCCTCGCGGTAGCTCTTGGTCCCCTCGCCGTAAGAGACCCGCGCCGACTGGACGACCCGCTCGTCCGAACCCAGATAATCAACCAAACGGACAAAGCCCTTGTCCAAAACAGGAAATTCCTTGTCGAGTATTTTTTCCGCCTCCGCGGATATGCAATGAGCCATCGCCCCTCCGTAACTGGAAATTAAAAACCACGGCAAACCGCGCGGTCTGTTACAATATACCCCGAACAAAAGCCCCCCGCAAGCGGTGAAGATCACTTCGGCCTGAAGTTTGCGCGCAAACAAGTTTGCGCGCAAATAAAATTTGCGGCGGGGTATTAAACCCAAGGCAGAATAAAATTTGTTAAAAAACACCTGACACAAATTTATTCATTCAACGTTCCGCTGTATATGACGTTTTTGCCAGATGAGAATAAGGGCTTGCGTAGCAAGACCAGGGCTGGCAAAATGTGTCTGGAGTGAGCGTGGGAAGGGAGCGTAGCGGAATGACCTAGCGAACGGAAGACCAAGCCCGCTACTGCGGGCGCAGCATATACAGTCCTGTTATGTGCCGTAATTTTTGCTTTATTCTATTTCTACTATACCACCAGATATTTGAATATATTCAGATATTTTCATTGCATCATTATACTGTAATCCTTTTTTTACATAACCGGGAGCTCCTTCTACCAAATCTTTAGCTTCTTTAAGTCCCAAACCTGTAATTTCACGAATGGTTTTTATTACTGCTATTTTTTTACTTTGATCAATTGTTTTTAATAATACATTATAATCTAAAGTATTTTTAAATTTATAAATTGATTGTCCAGAAGAATCGTTCTCCTCTTTTGCAAGTCCTTTCACAACCAAATTTTTTAACGCATTTTCTGCTTCTTCCACTTCAAGATTAGTATTCACAATAACTTTATTTAAATTTAACAAGGGGTATTTTTCAGATAGAATTAGAATTTCCTTCTCTGCACTTATTTTTATAGATATAGATTGTGTATTTTGTTGTTTTAGTGTCTGTTCTGTTGTAGATGCAGTTGCATTTACATAAACGCTTTGATTTATATTCCCGCCTGTTGTTCTATTAATAGTTAATAAACCTACTATTGATTTTGCATCTGCCTTTTTAAAACCGTTTGCTACTACACGTTTTCCGCCAGTGGTTTCAATAATTACATCAACAAAAAATATTCCCGAACTCATAGATACACTCGCTATACTGCTGATCGCAATAATCGAAGACTCATAGCCGAAAAAATTGCCTTTATAATACGTTACATTAACAGTATCAATTTCCAACTTATCAGGAAACAGGGTATTGCCGGAAGAAGCCCTAGACGCTGTAAAAGTGAGCATTTTTCCATTAACCTCCTTGTGATAGACTATATCTTAAAATATTATTTGTCAATACATTTTTTTAAAAAAACAGAAAAAATCAAAAATTATGGCACATAACGTTCCGGCTGTATGCGACGGTTTGGCGTACACTATATTTCATTTCTTCTTTATAATTATTTTTTTGTTTTTTATAATGTTTTTGCTATCGCTTTCCATTTCTTTTGACGGTGTTTGTAAAATATTATTCCCCAAATTGCTATAATTAAGGTAAAAATACCAGCATATATTTCTACCTCGTCTGTATAATTTGTTATCAGTTCTCCTTCCTTTTCCATTGTAATTTTATGATTCCATATCTTTACAACATTATTATGTTCTTTTGATTTTATAATATTCTCTTCATTATCTATTGTTTCCAATATTATTTTATGGGTTCCAAATGGTACAAATCCATAAATAAATAATTTAAATACATATTCCGTATTTAGTTTCCATTTTATAAATTTTTCTTTTGTTGTTATTTTGAATGTCGCCATTGGTTTGCATATTTTAATAAGTGTTTCAATGTTTAATATTTTGTCCCATATTTTATTAATAGAATTATTTAATTCTGAACAAATTATAATCTTAATCCCGTTTTTTGATATTCCATTATTATCTTTTAATGATATTTTTTCCATAATTATTCCTCCATACCATTTTAGAATATATTCTTTAGGAAATTTTGTCAATGATTATCTATATTTTACATAAAACCTAAATTCTTCACAAAAATTATAACTACAAAGGGTATTTTACCCCAAAGGCATCAAGGATGGTCTTCTGGATTTTTGAAACCGGGAATAGAATACGGTCCCCTTTAATATATTGAACTCTGAGCTTTTCCATGTGCCGGATGAGTTCATGTTTTGTCATGGATTTGTACAGCCCGGCTTTCAACATGGTGTTGTGTATGTGGCTCATAAGTATCAGCGCGATAAAATCTACAAATACTTTCGCCCGCATGGTTGTGTCCCCGTGTACTCTAAGCCGATTAAGATCCAGATTGTTTTTTAACACACAAAATCCTTTCTCGACTACGTCCTTCGCACGGTATATCCGTAACGCTTCTGTGGTATCCTTTATATGGTTGCTCACTAATACCATCCATCCGGCGTGCCGTAATTCCTTTCTTAATACCTCATGCCGGATTGCTACCGTAACCTTGTTCGTTTTAACCGACTTCTTTATCGTCAGATATTTCCTGAACTCCTGCTCGTACCGTTTGTCTGCCGGGTCCTTTCGGGCCAGTTCGGCCAGGGACGCCGCATATCCATAGCACGAGTTTTTCTGCTCATCCGCCCTGGTCACAT
>JAIRMP010000204.1 GCA_031258615.1 Spirochaetaceae bacterium
AAGCGCCCTCGTCAAAAAGAAAGCGTTCCCCGGCGGAAGCAGGGCAGTGAATGGTGACATCTGACAAGCGCGAGGGCTGAAGAGGATGCCTGGTTCAACAGCCACCGGTTATTGACAACTGCCTGACACAGTGCGGTCAAAAAAGCCCGGGGTTAATCCGGATGTCCCGGGCTCTTTATTTTGCTGCTGTTTTTACCAGGTAATACCCTTGAATTCTGGTGCAAACAGGGCGTCGCCGGGGTTTCTGTCGATCGTGCCCTGTCGTACCAGCGCGTCCGCATAACCCTTCAACTGTTCCGAGGCAAGGTTGATCGTAAAGCCCAGTTTCGGATTGCTGTCTATGATGGCCTGGCGGTCAACGGATACGTACTTCTGTGCAATATCCACGATGTCGGGCGCAACCGGGTTGGCAAGGATCAGCCTGTCCGCCTCGGCAATCGCGTCTATAAAGGCCTTCGCGTCAGCCGTGCGGGTAGCAACAAAGTCCTTGTTCGCGTTTATCGTCCGGCAGGGCGGGTTTTCTCCCGCGAGGTTGGGCTCATTTTTGCCGTCGCCGTCCGCGTCCGAGCTTCCGTTAAAGAAGGTCTTGTACCTGGGCTGCCCCTGCGCGTCTTTGGAGAGCAGCGCCAGCGCGACAAAAGGCTCCTCCAGAATCGCCGCCTTTACCTGACCGGCGTCCAGAGCCGCTATTGCCGCTCCGGGAGCCAGGGTTACCAGTTCAAAGTCGGTGTTGTACTGATTCCGCAGCGCGTCCCTTATCAGGATTACCGCGCAACAGGTTGTGGACAGCCCCGCGATCTGCTGACCCTTTAGGTCCGCGGGCGTTTTGTACGGGGCGTTGACCGGCGCAACCAGCACGGACGTGCAGGGTATCTTGACCTGGGCGATGATGGTGATGTTCTGCCCCTTTGCAATCGGGGTGATAACTCCGGTGGGGCAGTTGAACACGATGTCCGCCTCCCCGCCGACCACCGCCGCCACGCCGGAACTGGTCTGCTGTATCTCTACTTCCAGCCCCCGTTTGGTGAAGAGCCCCTTTTCGTAGGCAACGTACAGGTTGAGGTGATGGGTGGAATTTGCGTCAGCCACGACAATTTTTTTGCCGGATAACCCCGTCTCCGGCCCCGGTTCCGCCTGTTTGTCTTTTTTTCCGACTGCCCAAAGAGCCGTGGAAAAAAACGTAAGCGCAAGAAGCGCACATAGCAATTTTTTCATGGAATCCTCCTATGAAATCCCTAGTATATTTGCAGAAATAATACTATATAAACCCTATGATTTTTGTCAAGTATCACAACATCACGGCGGCGGCACATCACTTAGGCCTGGAGTTTGCGGAGACAACCGCGAAGCGGTTGTCCAGTCGCTGAGCGTGAAAGAGACGGGTTACGCGCTTCATCATGGGGGCGCGGCGCTTGCAGGCAGCGTCGTTTAGAAGGGGGACGCAATTTCCCTGTTATGTGGTTTTGCGGGCAGGCTTTGGATGTTTGGCGGCTGTCGAAAAAAATGAACAGGGGGGGGGGGGGGTAGCATCAACGTCGCCCCAGGTGGAGGAAAAACAGCAGAATCGAATCCCATAAGCGTTTAAAGATGTTTCCGGCGGGAATTTCGTCCTCTGTCAGCAGATCCGTGCCCGCTATCTTTTCTTCGCCGTCGTAAAACGTGATGCTGCCCGCGGGTTCCCCCGCCGGCAGCGGCGCGAAGAGATCGTGGACGGTAACTTCACAGCGGATATAGTCGCCCCGGTCGGCAAGGACAGTCAACGCGAGCATGTTTTCAGGCACGGTGAGCGGTACATGATTGAGTCGGCCCTTCCAGACTCTTGCAGGCGGAATTTCAGGAATTTCAGGCCGGACGGTCTTGAAGTTGTTAAATCCCCAGGTCAGAAGCGCCTCCCCGTCCGAGTCCCGCGCCCTCACCCCCCAGTGTGAGCCGAGCGCCGCGGGAACGCCGAGTATCACCGCTATGAAGCGCGTGCCGTTTCGTTCGGCGGTGAGCGCTATGTTGTAGCCGGACTCGTCGATATAGCCCGTTTTAAGCCCGTCCACGCCGTCAAACGAGTAGATCAGACCGATATGGTTGCCCTGGACTATCGTTTCCACCCTGTTTTGCATTGACGGACGCAGGTTGGAAGCCTTCGGGTACGCAAACTGCGTTACCGAATGGTATTTTTTCAGATTTTCCGGGTACAGGTACAGGTATTCACGGCAAAACGCCGCAAAATCGCGCGCCGTCGTAAGGTTTTCTTCCGAGATTCCGGACGGTTCTACAAAAACCGTGTCGTTCATACCGATTTCAGCCGCTTCGCGGTTCATCATTTTGGCAAAGGCCTCTATTGTTGGCGAAAAGTTAAGGGCCACGGCTATGGCGGCATCGTTGCCGGACGGAATCGCCATCCCCAAAAAAAGCTCTTCCAGGCTGACTATCTGACCCTGCGCAAGGAACATCAGGCTGGAACGCGGCGGCTGATTCACCGCCCAGCTCTGTCTGGGCAGTTTAACAGGTTCGTTCAGCGGTATGCCCCGCCTTTCCGCCTCCTTCTCGGCGACATATATCGTCATCAGTTTTGTCAAACTTGCCGGTGGAATCTGTTCGTCAGCGTTTTTTTCAAACAGCACCATGCCGGTAGCGGCGTCCATCAGCAGGGCGGAACGGGCCTTTAAATCGGGTACTTCATTTAACGGATCAAGGGTATAGGCCAGGCTTACCGCAAAGATAAACGGAACCGCAAAAAAATATATTTTCTTCACTTTTTTTACTTTGCGGCGCGCGCTTCCTCGTACATGGCGACATACTTTTTTGCGGACAGCGCCCACGAAAAATCCAGTTTCATGCCGCGCCGCCGCATCTTTTCTATGTGTTCCGGTTTGTTGTACCAGGCCCAAACCGCCCAGCCCACCGTATTGTAGATCGCCTGCGGGGTGAGGTCGTCAAACATGAAGCCTGTGCCGTCCCCCGTCGCCTCGTCGTAGTTTTGAACCGTGTCCGCAAGGCCGCCCGTGCGCCGCACTATGGGCAGCGCGCCGTAGACAAGGGAATACATCTGGTTGAGGCCGCAGGGCTCGTAGCGGGAAGGCATCAGGAAGAAATCGCTGCCCGCCTCGATCAGGTGACTCAACTCATCGCTGTAGCCCACGCTTGCCTTGAAGTTTGGCAGCCGCCCGGACAGGCCCATTATCTCGCGCTCGCACCAGTTTTCGCCCGTGCCAATCAGCACAAACTGAAGTTCCATGTCGGCGCAGATGGAAAAGGCGGAGCCGTAGCAGGGGCCAAAAAGTTCGCCTATCCCCTTCTGCTCGGAAAGCCGTGTTACCATGCCGACAATCGGTATTTTTGGGTCAACCGGCAGGCCAAAATGTTTTTGCAGCGCCTCTTTCGCGTCCGCCTTACCGCCCATATCCCCGGCGGAATAAGGCCGGGGGATCAGTTCGTCCTTAGCGGGATTCCACAGAGTGTCGTCTATGCCGTTCAGAATTCCCCGGTAATCGGCGCTGCGGTAGCGCAACGGACCGTCGAGGCGGAAGCCGTGCGCCTGGGTCTTTGTTTCCTGGCAGTACGTTTCGGACACGGTGTTCAGCCGGTCGGCGGAATAGATACCAGCCTTGAGTATGTTCATCATGTCCCAGTCCTCAAAGCCGCCCTCATAGAACACGTTCCAGTCGAGTCCGGTATAGTGGAAGTTGTCTTTGTGGTAGATGCCCTGATAGCCAAGGTTGTGGATCGTCAAGATCGAGGCGGTGTTCGCAAAGTGTCCTTCGCGGAGGCCGTGTTTAAGGTAGACCGGAACGAGGGCTGTGTGCCAGTCGTGGGCGTGAATCACGTCCGGGTACCAGCCCGTCTTGTTGCAAAACTGAAAGACGGCGCGGGAAAAGAACGTAAACCGGCGCGGGTTGTCGATATAATCCTCGTTAAACACGTTGGCATAGATGCCGTCCCGCCCGAAGAATATTTCGTGGTCTATAAAAAAGACTTCTACCGGGTTTTCCTTTGAGGAACCGGGCATCACCGTCCTGTAAACCGCGCACCATTCTTCAACGCCGCCCATCCTGACCCCCATTTCCCCGTCAAGCTGTGTAAGTTTTGCGCGGTCTATCCGCCAGTAACGCGGCAGGATTATCTTTACCTCGTGTCCAAGTTTGGCAATAGCCAGTGAAAGGGCCGAAACCGCGTCCGCCAGCCCGCCCGTCTTTGCGAAGGGCACGGCCTCGCTTGCCGCCATCAGTATTTTCATCAGAAGCGCTCCAGTAACGTGATTCCGTGTTTTTTTATGATTTCAAGGCCATGCTCAAAGTTGCTCAGCTTAAAGATCACCGCGGCGCGGCCTTCCCTCCCCTCCAGCGATGCGTACAGGTACTCAATGTTCACATTCGCGTCCCGGAAGAGCTTCATCAACTTTGCCAGAGAACCGGGGACATCGCCGATCTCCACCGCGAGAACATCGTTCTCGCGGGTGGTAAACCCGGCGGCCGTCAGCGCGGCAAGCGCCTCCTCCTGCTTGTTCACAATTATCCGCAGAATGCCGAAATCGGCGGTATCCGCTATGCTGATCGCGCGCAGGTTTATCCCCGCGTCCGCCAAACACCCGGTAACCTCGGCAAGACGCCCCGTGTTATTCTCCAAAAACACCGAAATTTGTTTGATTCCCATACAGCCTCCTAAATTTTCCTGTTATCAATCACCCGTTTTGCCTTTCCGATTGAACGCTCAATCGTTTTTGGTTCTACGAGTTTAACTTTTACGCCGATCTGCAGCCTGGACTTCATCACATTTGTGATTTTATTCCGCAGACTTTCAAGATTTTTGGTCTCATCGCTGAAAAATTCCTTTTTCACCTCGACTTGCAGCTCAATCTCGTCAAGGTGGCTCTCGCCCCGGCTCAGGACTATCATGTACTGGGGCTCTGTCCCCTCAATTTCGATCAGGGCCTGCTCTATCTGGCTTGGGAACACGTTCACGCCGCGAACTATCAGCATATCGTCCGTGCGTCCGAAGAGCCTGTGCATCCGTACCGTCGTCCTGCCGCAGGAACAAGGCGCCGTGATGAAAAACGTAACATCCCGCGTGCGGTAACGGAGCAGCGGCGTCCCCTCCTTGGTGAGCGTGGTGAACACCAGCTCGCCCTTCTCCCCGTCCGGCAGCGGCTTACCCGTGTCCGGGTCTATTATTTCGGGGTAGAACAGATCCTCGTTGACATGGAGACCGTCCTGCGCGGAACACTCGAACGCGACGCCCGGCCCTATGATCTCGGTGAGCCCGTAGATGTCGTAGGCCTTCATGCCGAAACGCGCCTCAATCTCGCGCCGCATGTTCTCGCTCCACGGCTCAGCGCCGAAACAGCCCTTGTTTAGCGGCAGTTTTCGCAGGTCTATGCCGGCGTCCGCAGCCTCCTCAGCCATATACAGCGCGTAGGACGGCGTACAGGTGAGTATCGTCGAGCCGAAGGACTGCATCACCTGAAGCTGGCGGGCAGTGTTGCCGGACGACATGGGAATCACGTTTGCGCCGAGGTACTTCGCGCCGTAATGCGCCCCCAGCCCGCCGGTAAAAAGCCCGTACCCGTAGCAGTTCTGCACGGTATCGTTCCTCGTGCCGCCCGCGCCGGCGAGTGTCCGCGCCATGCACTCCCCCCAGATGTCTATGTCCTTCTTTGTGTAGGCGTCCACAACGGGGACGCCCGTCGTCCCGCTGGACATGTGTATCTCTTCAATCTGGGAGGCTGGGCAGGCAAGGAGGCCGTACGGAAAGGTGTCGCGCATATCTTCTTTCGTGGTAAACGGCAGCTTCGCTATATCGGAAAGCGTCTTTATGTCTGCTGGCGAAACGCCGAGCGCCTCCATCTTTTTCCGGTAGAACGCGACATCGTTATACAGTTTTTCCACAAGGTTTTTGAGCCGCGCAAACTGCAGCTTCCGCCGCGCCTGAACATCCATCGCCTCGTATTCCGGGTTAAAAATCATAAGTATCTCCTTTCACTTGTCATTATATTATGTATGCTGATCCGTCAAAAAGCAAGCAGTACAATCCGCTCCAAAATTTAAAAGTAAAATTGCTGTATCAAGACTGCGAATGCTGGTATATATTTGAAAATATGTATATAGTTTATAACACTCAAATGGAAGGAGTTTTGTATTATAGCACGCACTTTTTTTGACGATAATACACATAGGGGTTTTCTCAATGCAATCAATTGGTAAGAAATATGCCGGCGCCGCCCGGAAAAGGGTTCCCGTCCTGACCGGAATGCTGTCGTTTGGTATTTTTTGTTTTGTTTTTCTGTTTGTTCCTGTGTTTGAATCGTACGCGTTCGGGAAAAAACAGGCACAAAGCAGCGCAGCCTCTGCCGAAGAAACAGCGCCCGGATACGAGGCGGAGGTTGAAACCGATCTCACCCCCATTGACCGTATAGCTGCGCTGGTAAACGGCGGAAACGTTGAGGGGGCAAAGACAGCCTTTGTTTCTATGAACGATCCCGACGCGGTTGATTCGCGGGGCAGGAATGTGGTTCATTTTGCGGCGGAGGCTGGTAACAGCGAGCTTGCCGACTTCTTTGTCAGGCTGGGTACGGATGCGGACACGAAAGACGGCGGCGGCCTCACCCCCCTCAACATAAGCTCGGAACAACTGGACAGCGCGACCGCGTCCGTCCTGGTAAAGAACGGCGCGTTCATTCATCACGGCGTGGAAGGTACCCAGAGCCCCGCCGTCAGAGCCATCGAAGCGAAGGATGACGCCTTCCTGCGCGCGCTCCTCACGCCGGAAACAATGTTATCCACGGACGATGAGGGGCGTACCGTGCTGCATTTAGCCACCGGCGCGGGTGAACCTGCCGCGATCACAAATATTTTGAATTCAGGCGACGATATTACCAGATCGGAACTGATAAACAAACGGGACAAGACCGGCCGTACAGCGCTGGATTATGCGTTTTTGCACCGCGATTCGCGGAGCCATGCGACGGCAGCCGAAATTCTGATACAGGCGGGCGGTTTTTCGTCCGATCCTTTTTTCCTGTACTTCGCTCCCGTTGTACGCTCGCAAAACTTTAACCAGCGCGCGGCGGACGGCAATTCGGCGCTACACTACGCGGTGAAGGAGCGTTACCGGGGTTTTACGCTGTTCCTGCTCGATCACATGGCGGACCCGAACATCAAGAATACTACCGGCGATACCGGCCTGCACGAGGCTGCCCGTATCGGAGATGTGGAAGTTATAAGGGCGCTGCTCGATCGCGGCGCAAATGTCAACATTCAGGATGGGCAGGGGAATACGGCGATGCATATAGCGATTCCCGTAGAGGTACACAGGGCCGCCCTGGAATTGCTGCTTTCGTACCGTGCGAATCCGAATTTGCGTGACGAGCGCGGCGATTCGCCGGCCCACATCGTGATAAGCCTGAACAGGCCGCCAGATATACTGGAAACGCTGCTCAAGAACGGCGCCGATGTTACGATTCATAACAGCGAAGGCAAGACGCCGCTGTTCCTTGCCGTGGAGCAGAATCGTACCGCGCTGCTGCCGCTGCTGGTCAGGTACGGTTCCGATATTTTTGCGGTTACCAACGAAGGCTCAACCCCTTTCGGCCTGGCGCTGAACGGCCCCAAGGAAACCCTGAACCAGCTTATTACCGGCGAAACGGTGACGCAGAGCGATACCAACGGCAACACCGCCCTGATTGTGGCGGTACAGTCCGATGCCGAGCCTGAAATCATACAGCGCATACTGGACAGGAACGCGCTGATAAACGCCCGCAACCAGGAGGGCGATACGGCCCTGCATATAGCGGTACGGCAGAATCTTGCCGCCGCCGGAGAACTGCTGATAGCGCGCGGCGCGGACGTATTTGCGCAAAACGCAAAGGGCGAAAGCCCCGTATACCTTACCTTCTATTCGCCCGGCGATATACGGGACTGGATGCTCACCCCCACGGTGCTCACCGCGAGGGACGGGCTCGGTAATACGCTGCTCCACTACGCTACCCAGTGGAAACTGAATTCCGCTATCCCGCTGATAGCGTCCAGGGGCGCTTCGCTTGAGGCAGCCAACGTTACCGGCGAAACGCCTCTTTTTATAGCGGTAAAGATAGATTCATCCCCCACGGTTCAGGCCCTGCTCAGCGCGGGAGCTTCGATAGCGGGCCGCGACACGCTGGGCAATACCGCGCTCCATACGGCGGTGCGCTGGAATGCGCTTTCCGCCGCGCAGACTCTGATCAGCTCCAAAATAGACATAAACGCGTTCAACCTGTACGGCAAAACCCCGCTCCATGACGCCGTGCGTTTGGGCGTGTTCGGCATGGAGTCCCTCCTTGTTGAGAGCGGCGCCTACCTTGAGTCCCGCGACAAGGAGGGTAATACGCCGCTTACAGAGGCTATGCTGAAAGGTTCTTTCCGTTCCGCCGAACACCTGGCAAACAGCGGCGCAAACGTTTCTACAAGGAATAATAACGGTGATACCCCGCTTATGATTGCGGTGGAGGCGGAACGGAGCGATCTGGTCGGCCTCCTGCTGGATAAGCAGGCGCAAATACACGCGAAGGACGCGGACGGCGAGACTCCGTTCACCGTGGCGCTGAAAATATCGCCGCGCATGATGCTGACTCTGCTTGCCAAGGGACGGGATCAGACTGACGACGCGGGACGGACCCCGCTGCACATCGCGCTGTCTTACAATATGCCGGAAACGGACATAGAGACGATAGCGAACTGGCTGGGAAATACGGGCGCGGTTGACAGCGAAGGAAGGACGGCGCTGCGCTACGCCGTTGACCGCGCCAACTGGGACGCGGCAAAATTCCTTGCCAACGGCGGCGCGGATGTATTCTCCGTCGCCCGTGACGGCAAGACGCCCGCCGATATAACGCTGACCACCGAAAACCGTGAAGCGGTACGCGCCGTATTCGGCGGCAAGGCCATCGGTTCCCGCGATTCGGAAGGAAACAATATCCTGCACTATGCGGGTCGTGACAGTCCGGCATCAATCGTATCACTGCTGATCGAATTGGGTGCGGACAAGGCGGCGCGTAATACAGCAGGAGACACCCCGTACGATATGGCCCGTCGCTGGAATCGCCAGGACATAATGGTTATATTGAGATAAAGGTAATTTTTACCGGTAATATTTATTTTTCTGGAGGCATTCATGAAGAAATGGATCTGTGTAATATGCGGCTATGTGCATGAAGGCGACGAGCCGCCCGCGGCCTGCCCGCTCTGCAACGCGCCTGCGTCAAAATTCACGGAAGAAAAATCCATCGGAAGTTAATGTCCGATGCTTGTAATGAAGTTTGGCGGCAGTTCCGTCGCTAACGCGGAACGTATCCGTCATACAGCAAAAATTATAAGGGACCGGCTCGACAAAAAGCCTGTCGTGGTGCTTTCCGCTATGGGCGATACGACAGACAGCCTTATCGAGGCTGCCGAAAAAGCGATCAGAAGCGGGCCGGTCTCCGTTGAATTTTCCGTCGAAAAGATAAGCGAGACTCACCTCAGCGCGTTGCAGGAACTGGGTTTGTCAACCATGTTTACGCCCGACCTGAGGGAACTGCTCTGCGATCTGGCCACCCTGCTTTCCGGCATATCACTGATAAAGGAACTGTCGCCAAAGACGCGCGATTACCTTGTTTCGTTTGGTGAACGGCTCTCCGTCCGTTTGGCGGCGCGTTACTTCCGGTCTTTGGGCATGAACGCCCGGCCTATAGACGCCTGGGACGCCGGCTTTATCTCCGATTCCAACTTTACCTCCGCCGAGCTTGTTCCTGAAAGCTGGCAGTACATACCGGACGCGCTGCTCCCGCTGCTTGACGGGGGAACGCTTCCCGTTGTTACCGGCTTCATAGCGAAGGACGCAAACGGGGCGATAACGACGCTTGGACGCGGGGGCTCAGATTTGACGGCTACGATGATAGCCGCCTCCTGCAAGGCGGAGGAGGCGCAGGTCTGGAAGGATGTTGACGGCATCCTCACGGCTGACCCGCGCATCGTTGCCGATGCGCGGCCTGTAGTCGCGGTTACCTACGAGGAAGCGGCGGAACTTGCCTTTTTCGGGGCGCAGGTACTCCACCCGCGCGCGATGTACCCGTGCGGCAAGACCGGGACGCCCGTTCTGGTAAAAAATTCGTACAACCCGGAAGCGCCCGGAAGCGTGATAGGCTCTTCCCTGCCGGCAGGCGCTCACCATGTCCGCGCTATCACGACACGCGGAAACGTTACGATGGTTGATATTGTTTCCAGCCGCATGGTAGGGCAGTACGGGTTTTTGGCGGAAGTCTTTTCATGTTTCGCAAAGCATCGAATCTCGATAGATATGCTTGCGACTAGCGAGGTTTCCGTATCGCTCACGGTAGATTCCGCGCAGGATATAGGCGCGGCGATAAACGAAATCGCGCGTATTGCCAGCGTCGAGGTAAAGACAAATAAGGCCATAGTAACCATTGTCGGCATGGTTTCGCACTCTTCCGTCATACTTGAAAGCGCTTTCAGCGTATGCGCCGGACTCGGCATACAGGCGCAGATGGTTTCGCACGGGGCGAGCAAGGTGAACATAGGTTTCGTAGTGGATGGACCCCAGGCCGCCTCCGTCGTGTGCGGCCTGCATAAAAAGTTTTTCGGAGAGCAAAATTGAAAGGTTTCCAAAATCAGGATTTTGGAAACCTTTCATCCCTGCTTCCCGCCCTGCCCGTTTTTTTCATCCTCCTGTTTTTTATGCCGTTCACATCCTGTTCACTTTCACAGCAGCGGGAAAACTTGCCGTACTCGGTTCCCTCAGCCCAGGTCAGCCGTATTATAGAGATTTTGGACTATGAAGGCCGCGCTTCGGGGGCGGAGCTTCCGGAGTGGGTATCGCTGTACATCAACGGCGGCGTTTCGGCGATCGAAAAACTGGATGAGTTCGCGCCATACTTTGTGTTTGTAGCGGAACAGTCACTGCCAAACCTTGATACCCTGATCCAGTGGGGCGATAATTTCAGCCTTGAACGTGACGTGCCGCAGTTGATCCTTTTGCGCGCCTACAGGCGTTTAACCGGAAACCTTTCCGTCAACCCTGACGATCTGTACGGCGGTTTTTTTGAAGCTTTTATTAAGAGGCTCGCTTCGCGGCGCTGGCCCACCGCACAAAAGCATTACCAGACATGGGTTCTGGTACGCCGTATTCCGGCGCTTGCGCCGCCTGACACTCCCGATTCGGGAGTGTCAGGCGAGGACGCCGCCGAACAGGCCCTGCCCGAAGATAGTGGGGAGGAGGCGTCATTCGATACACGTTCGTATATGTACTTAATTCTGAACGTTATAGGAAAAACTGAACTTGAAAACGCCATAAAGTTTGAAATGAATGACATTAAACCCGACGCCCAGTTATCACGCGACCAGACGCAGGCCGTAAACTCAATTAAGTCAAACTTTTTTAACGGCTTTTAGCCGCCGCCGGGTGCGCGCGGTTTGCGGGAGAACAGGCGGCGTGTAAACTCTGTTTTGGGACGGCCAGTGATTCGGCGCGTTTACCGGCGGGAAGATGCCACAGCGGTCGACGGGAGTCGAACCCGCGTCACAAGCTTGGGAAGCTTGGATAATGCCGTTATATGACGACCGCTTGCACTATCCAGCTTAGAACGGCATACACTCTTTAGTCAACAGGTCTAGGAAAACAAAAACCCTTGAGTTTGCGCTTTGCGCAAACTCAAGGTCTTTTTCACCGGCTGTGATGTGCGCCGGGAGGCACGTTTTGAATTAGCTCTCCTCCTTCCAGCCGGGTTGATTGCCCTGGGCGCTACCCGCGTCAGCGTTCCATGTGTAGGTCTTATTCTGCAAAGTGCCGGCCACCTGGGCGCCCTCATTGTTATAGAAATTTTGGTAGGGTGAAGTGGGCGTCGGAGTTGATTGATACGTATGGCTCTCGGACTTAAATAGATAAAATTGAATTTTGCAGTCGTTAGCAGAAAGAACAATCTTGGCGGCGGGTGTGCTGCCGTTAACGGGTTCGCCCGTTATAATAGGCCCGTCAGCCGTGTTCTCTGCCTCAATGATAAGATAATTATAGTCCGCCACCGTAAGTTGGCCGCCCGCTTTAATATGCAGCTTGTCGTTAGTGAACCAATTATTCTTTTTAGTACTCGACGCCGCACCCGGCTCGTTAAGCGTTACATTGCCCCCGCCTATGGTATAGCCTGCGTTGTTGTAGGCGAAAGTAGCGCCGCTGTCCAAGCGGTATCTCGCATTCGTGTTATTACTGGCGCCGATATACGGATTTGTGTCGCCGTCGAAGTAGACCGTTCCGCCCGCCTCCACGATATTTGTCCCGGTTCCGCCTATGTTGACGCCGGCGCCGTTCTTGATCACGCCGCCTGACTTAACGGTAACCGTGCCGTCGTTTGTGCCGGTTGTTACGCCGTCGCTCAACTGGTAGGCGCCGTTCACAACGACATTAGCGTTTGCCGCTACGTTAAGGGTCCCCGCTACGTTAAGGGTACCGCCTACGGTGAACGTCACGTTCTCTGCCACGGTAAGTGTTACGCCTGCCGGAACCGGAAGTGTCGCGTCACCGGCTACGGTGTAAGCCCCTGTCAAAGTAACGGTTGTGCCGCTTACTGTTGCAGCACCGCCCAACACCGCTCCTAATTCCTTCGCCGCTTTTTCCGCAGCCGTAGGCTCGTCGTCCGCCTCCTGCGGGCAACCTGTGAAAATCCATGCCGCGCACACAAACGCGGCAAACCAGAAAAACAGACTCTGTTTCTTCATAGAGTCCTCCTAATGAATTTGTTCGTCCAGGCCAGGCCCGGACGTGCAAAAAGGAGAGAATTTGTTAAACGTTTCTTGAAAACACACCCCTAACGGAGTAGCATAGAGACGTTTAAAACGGCCCCGGTTCAGCGTTCATCTCGCCAAAGAATTCGCGCTGTTCCGGGGCTGACTCCCTTCTAGCTACTATACCTTATAGCGCAAAACTTCTAAAAAAACAAGTTTTTCGCGAATTTTTTTTGAAAGGCGGAAAAAGGGTGTTTTTTGGCGCTTGGACGAGCCCGTAAACCGTGCAAAATGAGTCATTTTGACACAC